>JAFUDD010000066.1 GCA_017459315.1 Clostridia bacterium
GATGTAGGTGTCGCTGACGCCGCCGAGCATGTTGCATTCGTATTTCAGGCCCTTTTCCCCGCACTGGAACATGACCATGGTGTTGATCTGCTCCAGCATATTGCGGAAGGAGAATTCCTCCTTGCGCAGCACCAGGCGGCCCGACTCGATCCGGCTCATATCCAGGATATCGTTGATAAGCCCCAGCAGGTGCCTTGCACTGCCGCCGATCTTTTCCAGATACTCCACGGTCTCCGCAGGCAGAGATTTGTTCCTCAGGGCGAGGCTGTCCAGCCCGATGATGGCGTTCATCGGCGTACGGATCTCGTGGCTCATGTTGGAGAGGAAGGCGGTTTTCGCCTTGTTGGCTTCCTCCGCGGCGGCCAGCGCTTCGATCAGCGCCTTCTGCTGCGCCATGGACTTCCGCATCTCCTCGTCGATATCCGTAAAGCCGACGCCGATGGCGTGGACAAGATGGTCTGCCCGATCCTCTATATGGCGGACGCCCGCCATGCGCAGCATGGAATAGGCCTCGATCCCGTCTCGCAGCTCCAGAAAACGATAGGCGATGACCGGCTGCTTCAAAAGCTCCCGGCGAATATTCTCCGGCTGAATGAACTGCAGAAAACCGTCCCGGTAGCTTTCTGCCACATGGTCTGCGGCAAAGCTCGTGAAATCCCGCAGATAGGGAAAATGATCGCCAACGGAAGGAGCCTCCGCAAAACGGCGATCCTCCTGATAGCAGACCGCCTCGTCCTTGTCCAGATCGACGTAATAGACGCTGCGATAGTCCGAGGAGAGGGCGACGATCATGCTGTCCTGCTGCGCTCTCTGCCGCTGTTCCTTCAGCAGCGCCTCCTGCAGCTCGAGCTGTTCCTCCATCTCGTGCTGCTTCGCCTCGGAGGATTTCATCCGGGCGATTTCCGTAACATCTACGCACATACCCAGCGTGCACAGCCGCCCGGAGGCATCCTTAAACTTCAGCTTCGTCGTCTGAAGGTTGCGTATCGCGGCCCCCGCAGCGTCAGGGACGTCCTCAAAGAAGATGTAAGGCTCATCCATCGCCAGGGCTTTCTTGTCATCCTCCGCAAAGTGCGCCGCCGTCACCGGATCAAAAATGTCGAAGTCCGTGAGACCCACGACCTCCTCCGGCGATGCTTTGTGCGCATACTCGGCAAAAGGCTGGTTGCAGGCAAGATATACGCCGGTCTCCGCGTCCTTGGAAAAGCTCATCGCGGGCATGTTGGAGAGAAGGGACGCTACAGAAGCCATCAGGTCCGCGAGTTTGGCGGCCGATTGGACTTCCTCCGCGAGACGCCGTTTTTCCTCTTCCATGCGTTTCCGCTTGTCGGTAATGTCGGAGATGAAGACATAGAAGATCCCGCCGTAAGCCTCGGTTTCGGTGAAGTGGCCGTAATCGTCCACCCAGCGAACTTCGCCGTCCTTGCGGATGATACGGTATTCCAAATAGTCCATGTCGCCCCGGCTGATCTGTTCGTTGATGGTGTTGGAAACAGATTCAAAATCATCGGGATGTACGATCCCCCGGAAGGTATAGCCTGTCAAACGCCGGAAGTCCTCCAGATCCTCACAGCCGAAAATCTCAAACACCGTATGGTTGGCGTATATCAGCTCCTGCGGCTCTTCCGCTTTATAGATGAAAAAGCCTCCCGGCATGTGCCGCCCGATCTCCTCGATCACGTGCATCGTGTTCTCGTTCCATTCGAAATACTTTCCAAACATAGTATAGCTCCTGTTGTATTCACGCTGTGTTCTGTTTCATCGAGCTACAACTCGCAGCCGGTTTGAGCCGGATCCGATATACACAAAAAGCCTAAAAACTATTGTCGCACAGTCTTTTTTATTGTACCAAAAGCAGCAGTATTCTTCAACCTTGTTTTTCAGGTTTGACTCAAAGTGTGGCAAACCCTATGACCGATTATTCATCCACGCTAAGGCGTTCTATAACATTTAACCCCGAATATCTGGCAAGAGTATACAGACCGTGCAGAGCAACTGCGCGGTTGCTTACTCCTGCGCGAGGAGAAGTGGAGAAAAGAGGATCTGGAGCTGCCCCTGGATCTCAAGGTGCATTTCATTGAGGGCAATGATGATCGCATGGGGAACATTTGGACCTCTGATCAATGTAATTTTTTGCGGATATATTTAACATTTGGAAGTGAAGAAGGGCAAGGTCCGCATGCGGCGCTGGCCTTGCCCAGGTTTAGATTTCTTTCATTTTTTCCTGCTGGTTTATACATCCAGCAATGGCAAGCTCAAACTGCAGCGCGGCAAACGAGGCCGTTCCAATCATCATTCCGATGGCCATGCATTCCAACATAAGCGATCTTCTTTTCATTCGTCGGTTCCTCCGTCAAAACCTCAGAAGCGCACGCCAGCCAGCTGTAAAGAAAGTATCTACCTCTTTTTGATATTGCTCTGCGCGTTCTCTGGGATAATCCTTTCTGATAAATTCCGCA
>JAFUDD010000067.1 GCA_017459315.1 Clostridia bacterium
GGCATGACCATGACGCTTTCCTGGGAGGAAGCCGCCGGGCGCATCCGGGAACTGTTGGATCTCGGACGGTATATGCCGCAATCCGAATTGCTTCGCGTCAACGTATATGAGCGGACGGAGCTTGCGCAGCAGCTGCTGTACGCCGCGCGCGATCTTAGCGAAGAAGGCCGAGTGCAGGGCTTCTTGCCTACGTTCAATGTTTTGTCCAACGCCTTTGATGATCAGCGTGATCAGCTTCTAAACAAGATGGAAACGCCCGAATCGCTGCAGGCGCTGATCGATGAATGGCGTTCCTTTGCCGAAGCACACGCGGAGAATCCTAATCTTTTGCGGTTTCGCTTCTACCGCCCCATGCAGCTGCTTCACCGGCTGGAGGACTTACAGCGCGAGCCGCTGCACTTTACCGTGGCGGAGGATTACGATCCGCAGCCAAAGCGATTCATTTCACTGGATGAGATCGACAGGATTTTGCGCGGTCACGATTCTAATGCAGGAAACGAGCAGCGCCTCGGCATCTATGCGTTTTTCCTTGCCCATCCCGAAAGCAAAGAACGGGAATCCATGCTGAAAGAGCTGCACGGAACCTCCGGTTCGTATGGCGGGAACAACAATCTCTCATATGACAGCAGCGGCATGGTGTTCAGTCATGGCAGCCTGTCCACTCCATATGCGAAGATCGAGTGGAACTGGACAAAGGTACGGAAGCGGATCGAAACGCTGATCGCGCAGAACCGGTTCCTTTCAGATGTGGATCTGGCATATATGACCGAATACGAGCGTAAACAGGTCGCGCATTCCGTTGTCAGCGGCTATATGGATGCGCCGCCGGAGTACGAACGCCCCTACAGCAAAAATGCGATCGCGGATTACTGGGAATGCGTGGAAGAAGTGCAACAGCAGCTGACGGATCCTGCCCGCGTGCAGGCTATGTATACCGCGCTTTCCGATCTGGAAGCCCATACGCAGACCACCGAACGAAGGTATGACCTCCGTCACCGGGCAGTACTGGATCTATCCGCTTACCGCAGCGGCGAGTTTTCCTTGTTCGGGGAGAAACGTGAGCCGATCCCGGAGCCGGTCGAGGAAAGCGAAGTGGAGAAAGCCGTGTGGATGGCGGATGACAATGCGCAGCCGGAACCGGACGATAGGCCGCAGCCGGAATCTATGGAACAGCCGACCGCAGACGAATCCGAACAAGTCAAGCTGCAAAGCACAGTCATTGATCTGCGTCCGTCATGGGAACGCGAACAGCCGCAGCCGGAAGCGACCGAACCCGCAGAGATCATCCCGCTCCGCCCCGCATGGCAAGTTGAACAGCCGCAACAGGAATCGGTACCTATAGTGCCTGCACCTTCCGGCGTCGCAAAGATTAACTTTCGCATTACCGACGACCATCTCGGCGAAGGCGGCGCAAAGACCAAGTTCCAGCGCAATATCGCGGCGATCCGAACGCTGAAAGCCATTGAATCCGAATACCGCCTTGCTACACCGGAAGAGCAGCAGGTTCTTTCCGAATATGTCGGCTGGGGCGGTTTGCCGGATGCGTTCGATCCGACCAAAGACCAGTGGCAAGAGGAATACGCCGAACTTAAGGAACTGCTGACGCCGGAGGAATATGCTTCGGCGCGGGCTTCCACATTGAACGCGCACTATACCTCACCTGTCGTGATCCGCGCCATGTACGAAGCACTCAGCAATATGGGCTTTCAGACGGGTAATATCTTAGAACCCTCCTGCGGAATCGGAAACTTTTTCGGCATGCTGCCCGAAAGCATGGCCTCCAGTCGCTTGTACGGCGTTGAACTCGACGATCTCACCGGACGGATCGCAAAACAGCTTTACCAGAACGCGGATATCCGGATCGACGGGTTTGAATCGACTCCGTTTCCGGACAGCTTTTTCGATGTCGCGATCGGCAATGTTCCCTTCGGCGACTACAGCCTTGCCGACAAGCGCTATGATAAAAACCATTTCCTTGTCCATGATTATTTCTTCGCTAAAGCCTTGGATAAGGTTCGCCCCGGCGGCGTCGTTGCGTTTATTACCTCCAGCGGCACCATGGATAAAGCGAATCCCTCGGTACGGAAATATATTGCGCAGCGGGCTGAACTGCTCGGCGCGATCCGATTGCCGAACAACGCCTTTCGTGCCAATGCCGGCACGGATGTCGTAGCGGACATCCTCTTTTTGCAAAAAC
>JAFUDD010000068.1 GCA_017459315.1 Clostridia bacterium
CTATTGTAACGGATATCGGAAAAATCAACATTCCCGAGGATATCATCGGGACCATTGCCGGCTATGCCGCGATGGAAAACTACGGTATTATCGGTATGTGCGCCCGGACAGCGGGGGATGCGTTTTTGGAGCTCCTCGGCGGCGACAATGTGCAAAAGGGCGTTAAGATCGATAAAGTCAACGATACACAGGTCGATGTTTCGCTGCACATTGCCTTGCAGTACGGCGTTTCGCTGCCTGCCGTTGCGGAAAATACCAAAAAGAATGTTAAATATCGCATAGAGGATATGACCGGCGTTCCCGTGCGAAACGTGAATATTTTTGTGGAAAGTATTCGTGTCAACTGAGGACGAACGGAGGTTAGAGCATTGATTGTACATACCATTGACGGCGAATTGCTGAGAAGCCTGTTTCTCGGCGGCGCCGCTAATCTTGAACTGAATCGCGCATACGTCGATTCTCTGAATGTTTTCCCGGTTCCCGACGGGGATACCGGTACCAATATGTCTATGACGATGCAGGGCGCCGTGAAGGAGCTTTCCGCCGTTCGCGAAGGCGCATCTGTTAGCGCGATCATGGATGCAGTCGCCATGGGCGCCTTAAAGAGTGCGCGCGGCAATTCCGGCGTCATTCTGTCGCAGCTGTTCCGTGGCTTTTCTATGGCCTTCAAGGGCGCAGAAACGATGGATGCCAAGTCTTTCGCCACTGCATTGACGACCGGTTCGGAAAGAGCTTACAAAGCCGTCATGCGTCCGAAGGAGGGCACGATTCTGACTGTGTCCCGCATGATTGCAGAGGCCTGCGCCGAAAAGATCGAAGAAGCGCCGGAAATGTCGTTCAACGATCTACTGCAGATTGTCTTGACCTCCGGTGAGGACTCGCTGAACAAGACACCCGATCTGCTGCCCGTTTTGAAGGAAGCCGGCGTTGTGGACAGCGGCGGCATGGGCCTTATGTGCGTTTACCGCGGCTTTATGGCTGTTCTGAACGAGGAAGATATTTCCGCAGCAAAGCCGGAGGAGCAAAAAGCGGAAGAAACGCAAACCTTCCTCGGCGAGGAGCAAGGGGAAAGCGCAAACCTTGAGGTGATGAACACCGAGGATATCGAGTTCGGGTACTGCTCCGAATTCTTCATCATCCATCTCAACGATGGATTTTCGGACGACGATTACGAAGCCATCAAGAACCACTACGTAGAGATCGGCGATTCCGTTGTGGTAGCCCGCGGTGATGATTTTGTCAAGGTGCATGTACATTCCAACTGCCCCGGCAATATCCTTCAGTATGCCTTGCAGTACGGCGAGCTGGATCGTATCAAGATCGAGAACATGCGCGAGCAGAACCGGCAGCTCTTAGCGGCGAGAAAGCACGACGAGAAAGAATACTCGATTCTGGCCGTTTCTGCCGGCGTCGGCATCGACGAGGTTTTCCGCAGCATCGGCGTCGAGCATCTGATCTCCGGCGGACAGACCATGAACCCGAGCATTGATACCATCGTGAACGCGGTCAAGTCCTGCAATGCGCGCAACGTATTTGTCCTGCCGAACAATTCCAACATCATCCTTGCCGCGCAGCAAGCCA
>JAFUDD010000069.1 GCA_017459315.1 Clostridia bacterium
ACGGCCTCGCTGAGCGGCGCCAAGGTCGCCGGAGCCGCGGAAAAGCCCGGCGCATCGGCGGTCGGTTCGGATGCGGCGTCGATCAGCCGCACCGGGTCGCTCTCTGCGGCGCAGCCGAGCGACAGAATCCATATCGTCATCAAGGCGCAAAGCCCGAATCGCTTCACAGCAAAGTCCCTCCTTTGGACGGTATGCCCAAAGTATACCACAGACTTGTCACCGAAACGTAACCGAAGTGTGAACGAATTACGGATTTTTTGCGTTATTGCCGCGCAAGCAGCGCCGAAAGCAGCGCCTTGCCGTCCGCAAGCCGCCGTTCCCGCTCGGCCTCGTCCGGCTCGATGCGGTATATGTCGCCCTCCTTCGCCCCGGGCAAAACGCCCTGCGGCACCGAAAACGCCGTCCCGTCCTCCGCGACCAGCACCGCCCGGTCGCCCTCGATCCGATCCACCGCCCAAAGCATGGTTGTGTCCTCCGGTTTTGCTTGTAGGATGAAATCAGTATACCATAGCCGCGCGGGTTGCGCAACCGCCGCGTCAAGCGAAAGCTGGGCGGCTGTCCGTGTTTTATAAGTAAAAATACCGTAAAATAACCCGGAAACGGGCCGTCTAAAAAAGATTATTCATACTTATAACGCATTTTGGTTACAACTGCCTGCTATAATGGAGCCATCAAAAGCGAAGGAGGACAAACCGATGGAGAACCGAAAGCTGTGGATCATGGGGACGGTGCTGGTGGCGCTCGTGCTTGTCCTCGGCGTGCTGCTGTCGTGCGCCTACGGTCTGTACCTGACCGAGCAGACGGCCTTCCGCCCCGCGCCGGCCTACTACCAGACCACGCAGCCGACCCTATCACCGACGGCACAGGTATCTCCGCCACCCGCGCACGGCAAGCTGCCGATCCCACAGAAGGGGACAAAGAACCGATTCGAGGCCGCACCGCTTTCGGATTACACGATCACGGATCGGCGGCTGCTCTCCGACACGATGGAGGAGCCGGTCGATCTAAATGACCTGATGCTTGTATATGAAGCCAACGGCACCGTGTATGCGTACCTGCATGGGTACGCATATTCGTTATTTTCGGGGATGCTTTCTGCGAGCATGACCGACGAAGCCCATACCGTCCTGTTCGCTTTGGACGCGAAAACCAAAACGCTTTACCGCTTTTCTCTGACCGATCCGGCAAAGCCCGCCGAGCCGATCGAAACGGGCGTGCAGGTCTTTACGTGCAGCGCGGACGGAAACGTACTGCTGATGATGAAAAAGGATGACGCCGATTTGGCGCAAAACGGGCACGGCGAACCTTTGACGACCTATTTGATGCTGCGAAAAAGCGACGGCATAAAAAGACTTGACGGCAGCGAGCGCGTCGATCAATTCTATCTGACGCCGGACGGCAGGGGCTACGCCTATTACACCGATTGCGACTTTGTGTGTTCCCCGGACGGCGAGAGCGAAACGCGGGACGGCGTGCATGAGATTCTCTATGCGTCCCCGGATTTGAAGGCGATAGTTTACTGCGACGGCAAGACGCTCTTTCTCGCTTCGGACGGTGCGAAAAAACAGCTTTCCGAGACCGGCGATTTTCATTTTTTCCGTAATCCGGGCGCCGTAAACGACGTCTGGTGGGAGGGGAAGAACGATTGGTATCATTATGACGGCACAAAGACGACGCGCTTTGACCGGCGCGGACTGGACGGCTTTTTCAACGATACGCCCGCCTACGCGTATATGGCCTACGGCAATCTTGTTGCGGGGTACGGGGACGGCGAGCCGGTAAAGCTGCTGCCCGAAAAGGACGTTTACGGCTACGCGCTGCACGGCAATGAGCTGCTCGTTTGGACGTATATCCCCGAAAGCAGCCTTTCGGCGTCTTTTTTGCGGTACACGGTGGATGAATCCGGAATCGCGGGGCCTTTTCCGATCCACCCCTGCGCCAACGCGGTCGTGCGGCTCGGCAGCGACAATCTGATCTTCACCGA
>JAFUDD010000070.1 GCA_017459315.1 Clostridia bacterium
GGATATCAAGAACGAATTTTTCACCAAGCTCGTTTATGAGATCGAGCGCAACCTCTTTGCCGCAGGCTATGAAACCTTCGTCTGCAACACCGACGAGGACGAATCCATCGAGCGCCAGCATCTGGCCATGATGCAGATGCAGAGCGTTTGCGGCCTGATCTTCATCGCGGGCAGCGCGCCCGCCGCCTCCGGCCGCAAGGAGCATATCCCGACCGTCTATATCGACCGCATTCCGGCCGAGCCCGGCCAAAACGACTGCATGATCACCAGCGACAACGTCGAGGGCGGCTACCTTGCAACCAAGGAGCTTTTGGAGCAGGGCGCGCGCCGCATCCTGTTCATGACAAGCCGCCGCCGCGTCTCCTGCTATGCCGAACGCTTCGAGGGCTATTGCAAGGCGCTCCGGGAATTCGGGCTAAAAGAAACCGACCGCATGGTGGTCGCGCTGAACTCCGTTCGCTATCAGGACGCTTACGACAGCATGAACGCGTTGTTGGACGAGGGCGCTTCGTTCGACGGCGTGTTCGCCGGGTCCGACTGGCTCGCGCTCGGCTGCTACCGCGCGCTGTGCGAGCACGGCAAGCGCATCCCGGCGGATGTGAAGCTGGCGGGCTATGACGATATCTCGATCACCGCGTTCAACGCTATTCCGATCACGACCGTGCATCAAAAGGTGGACGAAATGGGGCGCCTCGCCGCGCAGCAGCTGATCGCCGTCATCGAGGGCGAGTCGGTGGAGAAGCGCCTTTCGCACGTTCCCGTTACCCTTGTGCCGCGTGCGTCCACGCGCGGCTGACCTTTCCTGCCCGCAGCGGCGGTCGACCACACCAAGACAGCTTTTCCGCGGGAAACGCCGCGTTGGGAAAACGATTAACCGGAGGAACTATGGAAGCCATCGAAGTTTTGCTCAGCATGGATATCGGCGGCACGAACTGCCGCATGGGACTGTGCAGCAGGGACGGCACGCTGTATGAAAAGGAGATCGTCTCGACCGAGACGATGGCGGAGGAGGGCTTTGCGGACGCGCTTGTGCGCCGCATGCGCGACTTTTTGCAGCGGGCGGGCAAGGCATACGCGGTGCGCGGCATAGCCATGGGCTTTCCCGCCACGATCGACAAGGCGCGGCGTGTCGTGCTGCAGGCACCGGCTATCGCGGGCATGGAGCACTTTGCGGTCTGCGATTTGCTCGAAGGCGCGTTCGGCCTGCCCGTGTTTTTGGAAAAGGATGTGAACCTGCTGTTCGAGTACGACCGCAAGAACCTGCACCTGCCGGACGAGGGCTTGGCCATCGGCATTTATTTCGGCACCGGCATCGGCAACGCGATCTTCTATAACGGCAAACCGTTCCTCGGCGCGAACGGCGTCGCGGGCGAGCTCGGTCACATTCCGCAATGGAAGAACACGCGCGAATGCGGCTGCGGCAACATCGGCTGCCTCGAACCGTTCGGCGGCGGCAAGCGATTGGCCGAGCTGTGCAGAACGACTCATCCCGACGCCAATATCCGCACGATCTACCGCGACTGTGCGGGCGATCCCGACGTATGGGGGCAGGTGGACGCGATGGCGATAGCGGTGGCGACCGAGGTCAATATCCTCGACCCGGCTTATGTCGTGCTCGGCGGGGGCCTTTTGCAGATGGAGGGCTTTCCGATCCCGTATTTCGAGCAAAATATCAGGGCCTACGTGCGTAAGCCCTATCCCGAACAAAATTTGCGGCTCGTCTATTCCCGCCCCGATCAGGAGAACGGCATCATCGGCGCCGCGTTCTACGGCTGGGAGCAGCTCAACCGTCAGGCCTGAGCCGCCCGGATCGCTTCGGCAAGCCGCGCGTTCCATGCCTGCGCCTGTTCCTTTGTGGCGGCGGGCAGCTCTTTGAGCGTGTAGCTTCGTCCGACGCCCGCCCACTTTTGCACGCCGATGGTATGATACGGCAGGATCTCGTATCGCTCGATGTTCGGATGCGCGGCGATCACCCGCCCCGCGAACGCAAAGTGCGCGTCGGTATCGTTGACGCCCGGGATGATCGGCAGCCGCAGCCAGATCGGTTTTTGCACCGCCGAGAGCGTTTCAAGCGTCATCTGCCAGCGCGCAAAGTCCCCGCCGGTGTACGCTTTCAGCGTTTCGGCGTCGGGCGCTTTGCAATCGAGCAGCCACAGATCGACGAGCGGCAGCAGCGTTTCGAGCGTTTCGGGCGCGATACAGCCGTTCGTTTCGAGCGCGGTGTGCAGCCCTTCGGCCTTGCATTGTTCCAAACATTCGCGTAAAAAGGCGGCTTGCACGGTCGGCTCCCCGCCAGAAAACGTCACGCCGCCGCCGCTTTGCGCATAGTAGGCGCGGTCGCGCAGCACGACGGCAAGAACCTCGTCCGCGGTCATTTCCCGCCCTGTGATTTTCAGCGCGTTTTGCGGGCAGACCTTGATGCACGCGCCGCATAGGGTACACTTATTTTGCAGCACGGTATGCGTCCCGTCCGGAAACCGGTGCACCCCGGCAGGGCAGAGGCGGGCGCATCGACGGCACCCGATGCAGAGCGCGGGCAGCAGCTCGATTTCTGGGCGCGGCGAAAACGATTCGGGGTTGTGGCACCAAATACAGCGCAGGCTGCAGCCCTTCAAAAAGACGGTCGTGCGGATGCCCGGCCCGTCGTGATACGCACAGCGCGAAATATCGAATACGATTCCCATAACTTGACTCCGAGAAAACGATTACACAGCCAGTATACCAAACTTTTTCAGCGCTGTCCATAGCGCGGAGGGAGACGACATGACGTTTTACGAATACCTGAAAGCCTTTACCGAAACGTATCGGGCGCATATCCATGACGACGTTTCTTTGCGCGAAGCGTATTGCGTCGCGGTGCAGAGCCGCTATGAATTTCTGCCGCTGCAGGCGGGCGAGCCGCTTGCCGGGCGCAAGCGCGTCCTGCCGGTCGGCTTTTTGAATGAACCGCTGCTCGGCAGAAGCGTGTGCTGGTTCGTCGATGAGGGCCGCGCCATGCTCGCCCTCGAAAATGACGGCGCGACCGAAGCCGAGATCGAGCACGCCAAGGCCATGCTTGCCTTTTGGCGAACGCAGGAGACGCGGAAAAACCTGCGCGCATCGTACCCGGCGGACATTGCCGAGGCGCTGCCGGAGGATATCTACTGGGAGCACAGCGAGGTCGCGTTCCCGCTGTACCGCGTCGTCGGTTCATATCTCGATTACGACAAGCTCCTGCGGCTCGGGCTTGACGGCATGAAGGCCGAGATCGAAGCGTATCAAAAGGCCGCCGCGCCCGGCTCGACCGCCGACGGCCTCTATCGCGGATGCCGGATCGCGCTCGATGCGCTGTCCGACGTTGCGCGCCGTTATGCCGAAAACGCCGCGGCGCTCGGCAATGCACGGCTTTCTGTGGCACTCAACAAGATCGCACATGAAAAGCCGGATACTTTTTTGGAAGCGATTCAGCTGGCATGGCTGTACAGCCTGATTTCCGGCGTGCTGAATTACGGCCGCATGGACGATTACCTCGGGGACTATCTGGCGCGCGATCTGGACAGCGGCGCGATCACCGAGATCGAGGCGCTGGACATTCTCTGCTGCCAATGGCGGCTGATCGACGAGCGCAAGACCGTGTTCCACGGCCGCGTGATCATCGGCGGGCGCGGACGGCACAACGAAGCGAACGCCGACCGCTTTGCCATGCTTGCGATGGAAGCCTCCCGCATCGTCGCGGAGGCCGAGCCGCAGTTGTCCCTGCGCTTTTACGAAGGGCAGAACCCCAAGCTGATGGAAAAGGCGCTCGACGTGATCGGCGAGGGCAAGGTTTACCCGATGCTCTACAACGACGACGTGAATATTCCGTCCGTGATGCGCGCGTTTGATCTGCCCGAAAGCGAAGCGATCAATTATTGTTTTTTCGGCTGCGGCGAGTATGTGATCAACAAGCGCAGCACCGGTTCCCCGAACGGGATCATCAATCTTTTGAAGGCGCTCGAAATCACGCTGTTCAACGGGCATGACGTGCTCGATCCCAAGGCGCGCGGCTTGGCGCTCGGCGCGTTCGAGAGCTTCGCGTCGTTCGAGGATTTCTACGCCGTATACAAGGAACAGCTTGCTTTCTATATCGAAAAGCTCGCGCGGTGCGAGAAGATGGAGTACGACTATTGCGCCAAGGTCGGCTCGTTCCTCTATATCTCGATGCTGATGGACGACTGCATGGCGCGCGGCAAAAGCCTGCTCGCGGGCGGCGTCCGCTATGAGGGCGGCACGCTCGAAACCTACGGCAATATCAATACCGCGAACAGCCTCTATGCGATCAAAACGCTCGTGTTCGAGCAAAAAAAGATCGCGCCCGATATGCTGCTTCGGGCGCTGCAAAGCAATTTCGAGGGGTATGAAGCGGAAAGGCGGATGCTGCTCGACGCCGAAAAGTACGGCAACGATCAGGACGGCGCGGACGCGATGGCCGTGAATCTGCACGAATACGTCTGCCGCACGGTGCGCGATCTGGCGCCGCAGGTGGGGCTGCACAGCTACATGGTCGTGATCATCAACAACGAAGCGAACACCGTGCTCGGCCGGTTCACGGCGGCTTCCGCGGACGGGCGCAAGGCGCGCGAGCCGATGGCGAACGCGAACAACCCGGCGGGCGGTACGGATCAAAACGGCGTCACGGCCATGCTCAATTCGCTTGTGAAGCTTCGCACCGACATCCACGCGGGCGCGGTGCAGAACATGACGTTCTCGTCCGAGCTGTTCAACGACAACCGCCCGGTACTGCGGGCGCTGCTGCAGACGTATTTTGACAACGGCGGCCCGCAATGCATGATCAACGTTCTGCACAGGGGTGACTTGGAGGACGCGATGGCGCACCCGGAGCGGCATCAAAGTCTGCTCGTCCGTGTCGGGGGCTTCTCGGCTCGGTTCGTCACGCTCTCGCCCGACGTGCAGCGGGAGATCGCGTCCAGAACACTGTATTGAAAAAACGGCGTGCCGCAGAACGACACGCCGCAAAAGCTCTCTTTATTTCATATCCAAGATCACACCGGCATAGGGCGCAAGCTCTGTGCCGTTTTCGTTTGCCGTCACATCCCCGATGGCGGCGAGCACCGTCCCGCCCTGCGGATAGGACGCAGGCGCGTCGGACAGATTCACAAGCACAAGCCGCGTCTGCGCACCGTCGGTGCGCTTGCAGGCAAACACCGCCGAGCCGGTATAGAGGTATGCGGTATCCATTGTGTTCGGGACGAACGCGCGCTTGGCGGCGATCAGATCGGTGAAGAACGCTTCTAAGTTTTCGCCGCCGAGCCGGTAGGTCGCCGGGTCCTCGTCGCCCTGATACGCGAAGATCACGCCGTCGATCCAGCCGAGCGCCGTCCACAGCGCCTTGGCTTTTTCGGTGCCGTATACGACCTGTGCGCGCGCCGCGTCAAACGTCCACGTCACGGTGTCATGGTTGCCCAAAAACCGCAGCTTCAGCTGCCCCGGCACCGAGGTGCGGTGCTCGGCTTCGAGATAGGCGGTCAGCGCCGCAGTGAAATCGTTGTCGGAAAGGTTCGCATGGTTCAGGTTGAACAGCGTCCGATACAGCGGCATGTCGTAGAACACGTCGGTCACGGCGGCGTAGGCGGGGGAGGGATGGAAGTTCTCGGGCAGCAGCAGCACGTTCGCGCCGCCGGCCTTGAAGCCCTCGCGGTAGCAGGACACGACGTTTCGCCCCGCCATCAGACCTGCCGCCGACGCGCGCACGCCGGTGACGGCTTCGTTCCAGTTCGGCAGACCGCCCATGCTGCAGTCGATCCGCGCCCCGTCCAAGCCGAGCTTTTCGGCGTAATACTCGGTCAGCTCGACATTGTAGGCGGCATAGTCCGGGTGGTTGTAGTCCATCGAGACGCAATCCCACTCGATCCGGTTCTTGCCGTCCTTGTCCTTGGCGATCCAGTCCGGATGTTCCTTCGCAAACGGATAGACCGGACGCGGGCCGTGCGGCACAAAGTCGAACAGCACCTTCAGGCCGAGGCCGTGCGCCGTGTCGATAAACGTTTTCGCCTCGGCTTCGCCGCCATAGCGCGGGTCGATCACGGCTTGGTCGATCGGCTCATAGACGTTGTCACCCGTGTGCGAGAACACCGGCAGCAGCCAGATCGCGTCAAAGCCCATATCCGCCACCGGTTGGATGCGCTCGGCGTAAGCGGCAAGCGTCCAGCGGTTGAAATAGTCGGTGTCCATCGTGCCGAACGGGTGCGCCGAATAGATCGCGCAAAGGTTCTCCGCGGCGGTCGTGTCGGTCGGCGTGTGATAGCCGAGCACCGTCCAAAGCTGCGCTACCGCGTCATAGGCGTCGGTGGTCGCGTCGTGCAGCGGCAGGTACAGCGTCCCGACGGTCATCGGCTTGTCCTTGGTTAAATATCCCTCGCACGCGGCCAAAAAGCCGACGCAGGGCTTTTGGTTCTCGTCCGACCAGCTGGCGGTCGTCCATTTTTCGATCTCGTCCACAAAGACAATGTTTTCGGCGTGATCGCCCTCCCGAAGCTGTACGACCGGCGCGGCATAGTCGGCGCTTTCGGCGCGGTAGCGCATCCGCGTCTTATACGCAAGCCGTCCGGACGGCGTACTGCCGGGGAATTCGAACGTCGCGTCCGCGAGCGAAAAGCCCTCGATGCCCGCGGTCACAAACCCGACGCCGTTGATCTCATGCCGATCGTCGTCCGAAACCGACAGCGTTGCCGAAAGCGCAAGCGCGCCGTTGAGCATCGTGTAGCCATAGCGCACGGTCAGTGTGCCGTAGGTCAACTCGACCGCAAAGCCGTCGTCCGTCGTATCGAACGTGATCGCGTCCGGCGCGGGAAGCTCCTTCATGCGCGGGTAGAGCGTCGGCAGCTCGTAGGTGGCGAGTTTGCCCATATCGATGTAGCCGAGCTGATTCAACAGCGCCTTGCCGTCGATGCCGAGGTCGATATAGACGCGCCCGAAGGACAGCGCATCGTCCGCGTTCTGCACCCCGGTCAGAAAACCGGCATTTTTGTCCACCGTCGCGGTCATACCGTGATAGGCAAACATGATCGTTTCGTCGCCGTCCGTGCGCGTCACGGCGGGGGCGGCGGTCGGTATCGGCGCTTCCGTGGCGGTCGGGGCGGGGCTTTCCTGCGGTGCGGCACAGCCGATCAGCAGGAACAGCAGCAAAGCAAAGCAGAGAGCCGGCCGCGCCATGCGGGAAAAACGGTTCATCTTACACCTCCGCGTCCAGGATCCGGTAGGCCCACGGCGCAAGCGGGGCGGAGGCTTCGGCGTCCGTGCTGTCAAACAGCAGCTTGCCGGAAGCGCCTGCCGGGATCGGCTGCGGCGCGTCGGAAAGGTTCAGCAGCACCCACACGCTGTGCTCACCCTCGGTCTGATACGGGGCGGGCGGCACATCCTCCTTCACACGCAAAAACGCCATCACCGGCGTGCCGGTATGGAGGTATTCGGTGCGATTCGAGCCGCGCGGAAGCAAGCGGCGGCGGGCGGAAAGCAGTTCGGCGAAGTAGGCCGTCAGGTTCTCGCCGTCGTGCCCGTAGATCGCCGGATCCTCGTCACCCTGATACAGCATCGGCACGCCGTCGAGCAGCGCGATCAAGGCAAACAGCGCCTTCGCGCCGTCCGTGCCGTAGCAGTCCACGGCGCGCTTCGATTGCCACACCCACGAAACCGTGTCGTGATTGCCCAAAAAGCGCATCTTGTGGTAGTTCGCCGGGAACAGCCATGCCTCGCGCTCCAGATAGTCGGTCAGCCCTTCGACGAACGCCGCGGGATCGGTGTGCAGCTTGGCTTCCAGATCGACGAACGCACGGTATAGGTTCATGCCGTAGAACAGGTCGGTGCAATGGTAGTAGTTCGGGATCGGGTTGAAGTTTTCCGGCAGGATGAACGACGGTTTGCCGCCGCGCAGAAACCCTTCGCGGATCGCTTCGGTGATGTGTACGCCCGCGAGGACGCTGTTGCCGCTCGGCCGATTGCCGGGGTAGGGCCGCCAGTTGGAGAGCCCGCCCATCGCGCAGTCGATCCGCGCGCCGTCCACGCCGAAGCGGTTCACATGATCGTGCACCAGCTCGGCGGTGTATTCCTGATAGCCGGGATGGTTGTAGTCCATCGAGACACATTCCCATTCGTCCTGCAAAGAGCCGTCGCGCCGCTTGGACGGCCATGTCGGGTTGTCCCGCGCAATCGGAAATTCCGGCGCGGGGCCGTGCGGCACATAGTCGAACAGAATCGTCATGCCGAGGGCGTGCGCCCTGTCGCAATAGTCTTTACAGCCCTGTTCGCCGCCGTAGCGCGGGTCGATCACGCCCTGATCGGTCGAATGGTAGACGCCGCCCGCGTCATGCTCAAACACCGGCAGCAGCCATACGTGGTCGACGCCCATTTCCTTGAGCTTCGGCAGATACGCGGCATATTGATAGAGATCGTCCTTCTTCGGAAAGCCCGCGTCCATCGTGCCGGACGGATGGCAGGAGTACATCACGCCGTCCGTGATGCCGCCGGTCGTGGCCTTGTAACCGAGGCTTTCGACGAGCGCGCGCGCCGCAAGGTACGGGTTGCCGCTTTCCACCGGCAGCAGATACAGGCTGCCGACCTCGGCGGTTTCGCCCGGGTGCAGATCCATTTCGAGCGCGGCGTTGTACACAAACGTCGTTTCGCTGCCGCAGCGGTACGCGCCGCAGCCCCATTTTTCGATGGGATCGATGAACAAGAGATCGAGGTCGCCGTTTGGCAGCTTGGCGTGCGTGCAGAAGTTGATCAGGCCGGTTTGCACGACCTCGTTGTCAGCGAGCTGCCTTGCGTCACAATGTGCAATCGGGGCGTTGGCGGGAAAGTCGAATACGACCTCGTCGGTCGGCAGCGTCAGCAGAAACGCGCAGGCGTTCAGGTACAGCGGTTTTTCGGCGCGGCTCAAAAGCTGCAGATCGACCTTCAGGTTCGTTTCGAGCAGCGTATAGGTGACGGTGACGGTCACGGCAGGCAGCGAAAAGACCGCAGTTACATGTGTTTTGTCATGCGTCAGCGAGGCGGGCAAAAGGTCGAACCGCTTGCCGGTAGGCCGGATGTTCGGAAGGTTCCATGTACGGAAGTTCAGCATCGACTCGTAAACCAAAAGCTCGTTTGCCATGCGCTCATCGCAGCCGAAATCGAAGCCGAACGACGAGACCGGCACGGCAAGCGCACCGCGCGTCAGCTGCACCGGACGCCCCGTTTTTTCATCAAACGCGCAGGTCAGCAACGAATTTTGCAAAAAAATCATAAAAACCTCCGAATTTTGAAAAAATTCTGTTTGCGTAAACGATTACCTATGATATGATAAGCATAGCAAAATCCCTGTAAAATGTCAACCGAAATAGGAGGCTAACGAATGAAAATCGGAATCGGAAACGACCATGCGGGCGTGGAGATGAAGCAGGAAATCAAGGCGTACTTAGAGAGCAAGGGCCATGAGGTGATCGACTACGGCACGTATACGACCGAGTCGTGCAGCTATGCGACCTACGGCGAAAAGGTTGCGCGGGCGATTGTGGCGGGCGAGGTCGAGCGCGGCGTGCTGATCTGCGGCACCGGCGTCGGTATTTCCCTGGCGGCGAACAAGGTCAAGGGCATCCGCGCGGCGGTCTGCTCCGAGCCGGTCACGGCGCGGCTCGTCAAGCAGCACAACAACGTGCATATCATCGCGTTCGGCGCGCGCATCATCGGCGTCGAAACCGCCAAGTCCATGGTGGACGCGTATCTTGACGCCGAAATACA
>JAFUDD010000006.1 GCA_017459315.1 Clostridia bacterium
ATAGTAGAGGTCGAATCCGGTGTAGCCGATCGGCGTCTCGGACGTGCCGCTGCCGGTTGCGTAATCCGCAGCCAGATCCGCCGGAACCGTGAAGGTCGCGACAACAACGCCGCCATCCTTGTTCTCGGTCGTGAATTCGATCGACTTCTCATCATACGTGCCGTCGCCGTTGTAGTACCGCTCATAGTTGCAGCAGACAACGTCGTCAACCGTGACGGTGGTCTGATCGGGCAGAGCCGGCGTGATCGTGAACGAGCCGGTGTAGGTGCCGTCGTCGTTCTTCACGATGTCGGTGTAGTCGATCTTCAGAGCCTTGGAGTTCTTGCCGCCGGCGACAACCGCGGTGGAGTTCGCAGCGGTGTACAGGGCGTCATAGGACCAACGCAGACCCTTGTAAACGATCGGGTACACATCGACGGAGTTCGTGTCGGTGCCCCAGTTCAGGGTGAAGCTGTTGGAGATGGACAGGTCGCTGGAAAGGACGCTGACGAAGTCCAACGGGTTCAGAGCGTTACCGGAGATGGAACCGAAGCCAAGGTCATACTGACCGACCATCAGCTTGTTGTAGTATACATCGGACCAGACGTTGCCAACCCAGAAGTTGACGGAGAGCTGATAGACGCCGCCGCAGACGGAATCATCATTGAACGCGGTCTCCATGTAGTTCTTGATCTCGTTGTGGTAGTTCTCCTCATGGGTCGCATACATCCACGCGATTTCAAGGTTGATGACCGTCGGGTTCTCCTTGGTGCCCGGCGTGTAAGCGCCGTCCGCTTCGAGCTCGGTCAGAGCATAACGGAAGTAGTCACGGGCGAGCTCGAGGCTGTAGCCGTAGCCGTCGGTGTCCTCAAGCAGAGCAGAAACGGCCTTCTTGTGCGCATCGGTCACGGAGTAGGACAGACCGTTCTCCGGGTCGATCATGTAGTTGGAGGAGAGGTAGTCAACCGACGGGATGGAGCCACGCGCATTTGCGAAGGACAGTCTGTCGATCGAGTAGCTCAGACCCTTGACAAAGTAGCTGTTGCCAAGAGCCGGTTTGACTTCCCAGTAGCTGTCTTTCGGCGTCTGGGTCGCAACGCCGTTCTCACCGAACAGGTATTCCCAGGTTTCGGCGTCGGTCGCGTTGACGTTGAGCTTGAAGTTGGAGTCACCGGTGGTCGAGCGCGTACGCGGATCGTTGCGGTACTCGTTGAGGTACTCCTGCGGGATGCCGGAAGAATCGAAGTGGCCCGCGAGGAACTCGTTCAAGGTAGCGGTGGTATCTTCGGCAGCCGCGGTGAAGATCTTCACATGGACGCCGGGGATGGCGTACTTGGTGTCCGCAAAGACATAGTACGGGTTCTTGCCGTAAACGATCTGCTGATCCTGGTCATAGCGCTCGAGATAGTAGGCGCCGAGGGACAGGGTGTTGTCAACAGGGGTCTCGGTCTTGTCGGAGTTGTAGCCGAGGTAGTTCTTAACGGTTACGAGGTCGATGAAGTCCTGCGGAATCGGCATATACAGCGAGCTGGCGCTGTAGTACATCGCATAGAACGGGGTCTGCTCCTCGGTGAAGGTGAACTCGAGATAGCTCTTGCCGTCTTCTTCGTAGGCCTTGATGCCGACCTTGTCCCACAGATCCTGCTTGAAGCCGTCTGCGGTGCCGTCATAGAATTCCTTGATGCCGACGAATGCGCCGGTGGAATTGTTCGCCATTTCGGAGCCGCGATACAGACCGTTAGCCTGCGTGAGCAGGAGCTTGAACGGGGTGATGTAGTCTTCGAGCGCAACTTCTCTGCCGTCGAACGCCTTACGGGATTCGAGCTCGGAACCGGTCTTGTACTTCAGACCGTCTGCGCCGGTGCGGACTTCGTAGCGCCACTGGGTCGCCATGCCGTCGCCGTCGTCATCGTTCATCGCGATGGGCTTCGTCTTGGCCAGCTCGGGTACCCAGTCATAGCCGTCCTTGGTCTCGTTCATGAAGTTGGTGACGTAGGAAGCGGCAATGTAGCCGTACAGATCACCGACCTGAGAGCCCTGGTCGTTCAGATAGTTGAGCGTGCCGGGGTCGGAAGCTTCAGAGGTGTGATAGTAACGCTTCCACGCTTCGTTCGCTTCGTAATCGAGATCAGCGGTGATATTGCCCTCCGGCAGAATGCCGAAGCCATAACCGACGATGTAGTTCTCGGTGCCGAGCGTGATACGCGGGTTGTACATCACGTAGCCGCCGTTCTCAAACAGGGAGATACCGGTGATGCCCTTCGCAACCGCGAACTGCTCGAGGATGCCGAGGATGTTGCCGCGCTCGGTATTGTTTTCCTTCTTGAAGGAATAGATACCGTCCGCAACCGGGATCGCTTCCACGATGGCCTTGAACGCATCGTCGTGCGCACCGCGGACTTCCGCAAGCGTGTTGGCAGCGTCGATCGCAGCGTCGCCCGCTTCCTTGGCAGCCTTCACAGCTGTATAGGTCGCGTCATCGAGCTGATCCTCAATCGCCGCAACGACGGTTTCGAGGTCATGCTTGGTGTAGGCCTTGAAGTCGTCTCTGTCCATGTAAGCGCCGTCCCACGGAATCTCGGGTTCGGGCTCTGCAGTGGGCTCGGCAGCGGGCTCTTCCGCCTTGGGGGCTTCGGTCGCCGCAGCCGCAGGCGCATCTGCCTTCGGTGCGTCCGTCGCCGTCGCGGTCGGAGCGGGGGTCGTATTGCCAGCGCAGGCAACAACCAGGCTCAGAACCATAACAAGCGCCAGAAGCATTGCTAACGTCTTTTTCATGTTGTTTCCTCCTATTTTGATTCTTCTCAAGACACTTGAGAAACTGGATAAACTTTTTTGCATGCTCCTCAAAATATAGGAGTATATTTATAAACAGTATATGAAATACCTTGTCGATATTATAGCAGTTCAACCATCGGTTGTCAAATGTATAACTCCCTTCATACACCGGTTTTTTATTCTTTTTTCATCTTTTTTCGTGGACTTTACCAACACCTTGCATATTCCGGCGATAAAAAAGGGACGGGTTGTTTGTGTGTGCCGGACAGAGTATTGTGTTCCGAGCGCGGACAGAGCCTCGCCCTTCGGACAGGTGAAAATTTCGCCTTGCTTTTGGCACCGCAATGCGCCATAATAATAAAAAGAATTGAATGGAGAAACCCACCGATGCTGAAACGCTTCAAAAACATCCGCCTGCGGCCGCTGCTGATCCACATAATGATCACACTCGCCTACCCTGCGGTCAAGGCATGGATTTCCGAATATAATCGCTTACAGATCTTTTCGGACGCCATGACGATCATTGCGCTGCTGCTGCTGATTCTCGGCATCTTTTATGCGCTTTACCTGCATGGAGATTTCGATATCACACAGTTTGTCATGAAACGCGGCATGCATAAGGGCGTGATGGAAAGCTTTGCGACCTATCTCGAAGACAGAGCACAAAAAAGAGAGGAAGCGTTTAACTATCCTCTCTTTCTGGGTATCATCTATCTGCTCGCCGCAGCCGTGATCGCCTACGGCATCCTTTAAGCATTCTCTCTTTCCAAAGCAGAAAGCTTATCTTCATACCGGACCAGTTCATTGCTCGTAGCAAAGACGAAGTGGCCCGGTCTTATTTCGTGCATTTTCCGTTCTGCGCCGGACTGATCAAGCTTGGACGGATCGTACACAATAGCGCGTCTGTACCGTTCTACAACCGGGTCGGGCATCGGGACCGCCGAAAGCAGGGAAATCGTGTACGGATGCAGCGGATACTTGAACAGCGTTTCAGAATCCGCGATCTCCACGATCTCGCCGAGGTGAATGACCGCGATACGATCCGCAATGAACCGAACGACGGACAGGTCATGCGCAATGAACAGATACGTCAGGTTCTTTTCGGCCTTCAGCTTGTTCATCAGATTCAGCACCTGCGCACGGATCGACACGTCGAGCGCGGAGATCGGTTCGTCCGCGACAATGAACTTCGGGTCCATGATCATCGCGCGCGCAATGCCGACTCTCTGCCGCTGTCCGCCGGAAAACTCGTGCGGATAGCGCGATTTATGCTCCGGCAGCAGGCCCACGTCCCTCAGCGCCGCATCGACCTTGGCGATACGCTCCGCTTCATCCTTATACAGATGGAAGTTGTAAAGCCCCTCGGAAACGCAGTATTCAATCGTGGCACGCTCGTTCAACGACGCAGCGGGATCCTGAAAAATCATCTGGATATTGCGGACGACATTCCGATCCTCCTCGCGGGAAATCTTGCCGGAAATGCGCTTGCCCTCAAACAGAATCTCGCCCTTGCTGAGCGGATTGATGCGCATGATCGCGCGGCCGAGCGTGGTTTTGCCGGAGCCTGACTCGCCGACCAGGGCAAACGTTTCGCCCCTGTAGATATCGAAATTCGCATCCTTCACCGCCACAAACGGATGCTTGCGGTTGCCCGTATCAAAGGAAATCTCCACGTTTTTGACGGAGAGGATGACCTCTTTGTTAGCAGTTTCATTCGACATGGAACGTACCTCCCTTATCGGTCATCTTCTTGATCTTCTCATGCAGATTCTGAATGACCTCCGGCTTTTCAAGCTTCGGCGCCCGCGGGTCGAGCAGCCACGTTTTGGCATAGTGCGTATCGCTGACCTTGAAGAACGGCGGCTCCTGCTCAAAGTCGATCTTTAAGGCGTGCGGATTGCGCGGCGCAAATGCATCACCCTTGATCGTATTATACAGTGAAGGCGGCGTACCCGTGATGTAGTACAAATCCTGTCCCTTCACGCCGAGCTGCGGCAGGCTGGACAGCAGCGCCCACGTATACGGATGGCGCGGATCGAAGAACACTTCCTCGATGTTGCCGTATTCGATGATTTGCCCGGCATACATGACGCCGACGCGGTCCGCTACGTTGGCAACGACGCCGAGGTCGTGCGTGATATAGATCGTCGTGAACTTCAGCTCGCGCTGCAAATCACGGATCAAGCCGATGATCTGCGCCTGAATCGTCACGTCAAGCGCGGTGGTCGGCTCATCGCAGATCAAAATTTCCGGATGGCAGGACAGCGCGATTGCGATAACAATACGCTGCCGCATGCCGCCCGAATACTGGAACGGATACTCGTCGAACCGGTTCGCCGCATTCGGAATGCCGACGCGCTCCATCATCTCGATGGCCTGATGCTTGGCCTCCGCACGGGAAACGTGCTGATGCTTTTCAATGACTTCGGTGATCTGCGAGCCGATCGTGCGGATCGGGTTCAGTGAAGTCATCGGGTCTTGGAAGATCGTGGAGATCTTCGCGCCGCGGATGCCCTCCCAGTCCTTGTCCTTCTTCAGCTTGGTCAGATCCTTGCCGTGGAACATGACCGAACCGTTCGTAATCGAGCCGTTCGATTCGAGCATGCCCGTGAATGTCTTGGTGAACACGGACTTGCCGGAGCCGGATTCGCCGACGATGGCAAACGTTTCGCCCTCATACAGATCGAGCGAGACGCCGCGAATCGCGGTGAGGTAGTTATCGCGGACGCGAAACTTCACTTCAATATCCTTTGCGGATAAAATCACGTTGCGTTTTTCTTCCATGACAGCCTCCTTACATGTGCGTGCGCGGGTCGGCCGCGTCCGCAAGGCGCTGTCCTACGATGTACAGCGAGATTGAAATGATCGCCAACACGCTGACCGGAATCCAAAACAGATGCGGATATCCGTTCA
>JAFUDD010000071.1 GCA_017459315.1 Clostridia bacterium
CCTTCTCGAACGGCTGCTCCCGCTGTCGCTTGTGCTACCGCTGCCGGGCGTGAAGCTCGGCCTGAGCAACCTTGTCACGCTGTTTGCCCTGTATGCGCTCGGCTTGCCGTATGCCGCGGCGATCCTTCTTTTACGCGTCGTGCTCGGCAGCGTGTTTTCGGGCAGCGTGACCGCGCTTTTGTATTCTCTCGTCGGCGGGCTGCTGTCGCTCGGCATGATGGCGCTGTTGAAACGGTTCCCCGGCCTATCCATCTACGGCGTCAGCGTCGGCGGGGCGGCCATGCACTCGGTGGGACAGATCCTTGCCGCCGCGCTGCTGCTCGGCTCGGCATCCGTCGTGTGGTATCTGCCCGCGCTGCTCGGCGTGTCCGTGCTGACCGGGCTTTTGATCGGCGGCCTTGCGGCGGCGGTGCTGCACGCGCTTGCCAAAGTGAAGCCTGCCTCATAAATGCGAAAGGAGCCTGCCTGTGAAGCGACTGATTGTCTGCGCTGTGGCGCTGCTGCTGCTCGTATCCTGCGCGCCCTTTTCGCGCATGGAGCGATACGAGGCGACATGGTACGACGTGTTCGATACCGTGACGGTACTGCGCGGGTACGCCGAAAGCCGCGAGGATTTCGACCGGATCGCAAACGCCGCGCACCGCGTTCTGCTGGAATACCACACGCTGTTCGATATCTACCACGACGCGGACGTGCCGAATCTGAAAGCTGTGAACGACGCCGCGGGCGGCGCGCCGGTCGCCGTCGATGCGCGGCTGATTGACCTTTTGACCTTTGCCCGCGATGTGGACGAAATGACCGGCCACCGTGTGAACTGCACGCTCGGCGCGGTGCTGTCGCTTTGGCATGACGCGCGCGAAGCCGCGCTTGCCGATCCGGCCTCCGCCGTGCTGCCCGATCCCGCCGCGCTGACCGAAGCCGCCCGCCACACCGGGTTCGCGCTTTTGGAGATCGACGAGCAGAACGGCACGGTGCGGCTCGCCGATCCGCTTGCAAGGCTCGATGTCGGCGCCATCGGCAAGGGGTTTGCCGCGCAGCGCGTGGCCGAGGCGCTCCCGGACGGGTATGTGCTTTCGCTCGGCGGGAACATTGCCGCGATCGGCGCGAAGCCGGACGGCGAACCGTTCGTGATCGGGATTCAGAACCCGGACGATCCGAACGCGCTGCAGCATACCGTGCGTGCCGTTGACCTTTCCGTCGTCACAAGCGGCGACTATCAGCGCCAATTCACCATCGGCGGCATCCGCTATCACCACATCATCGACCCCGATACGCTCCGCCCCGCCGCTCGCTTCCGCGCCGTGACGGTGCTGCATCCCGATTCCGCCATGGCCGATGCGCTCTCGACCGCGCTGTTTTTGCTCGACCGCGAAGCCGGCGAAGCCCTTTGCGCCGCGCACGGTGCCGAGGCGCTGTGGATCGACACGGACGGGAACGAGTTCATGACCGAGGGCTTTCAGGCGCTTATACGCGATTGAATCCCAAAAAGTACAGACAGCACCGCTTATTCGGCGGTGCTGTTTGCATGTCCGGCGAACGGAAGGGTAAATCCGCCGGACAAAGGAGAAGAAGGAGAAAACAAACGGGTGTTTGGGGTTGGTGTTCGAAAATGTCCGGCGAGAAGAGATTTTATATTCACCCTCGCCCTGCGCGGGTTTATCCCTCTTGAGCGGTATTCGCCGGGACGTATTCCCCGAACGTGACGCTGACGGTCTGCTTCTGCCCCTCGCGTTGGATCGTGAAGGCAGCGGTGTCGCCCGCGTTATAATTCGCAATGGCATCGGACAGGTCGGCATTCGAGGAAATCGCCTTGTCGTCGAGGGCAAGGATCAGATCGCCCGCCTTCAGTCCCGCCTGTTCCGCCGCGCCGCCCGCAACGACGTCCGTGATCTGGACGCAGTAGACGCTGTTGGAATACCAGTAGCCGTAATCGGAGCGCAGGGATACATTCTGCGTATACACGCCGAGGTAAGCTCTGCCGGTGATGTAGCCGTAATGCAAAAGGTCGTTGATCTCGGTCAGCACGTCGTTGATCGGGATCGCAAAGCCGAGGCCCTCGGCGTTATTGCCCGACGCTTTCGCGTTGACGATGCCGATGAGCTTGCCGCTCGCGTTGAACAGCCCGCCGCCGGAGTTGCCCGGGGAGATCGCCGCGTCGGTCTGCACAAGCTCCATCACGGTGTTGTCAATCGTGACCGGACGGCGCAGCGCGGAGATGATGC
>JAFUDD010000072.1 GCA_017459315.1 Clostridia bacterium
TCGCATTGGCTCAATAAGAACGACAAGTTCTGCACGATGGTCTGCGCGTGCCGCAAGGCGCAGCGCATCCGTGGCGAGGGCGTCGGCGACATCGAAGGACAGATGTGCATCGGCGTCGGCGACATTGCGGAGTTCCTCGTCGAAAGCGGCAAGGACGCGCATTACGTCACGCGCGAACAGGTCATGGAGATCCTTGAGCGCGCCGAGCGCAAGGGCTATGTGCATCAGATCACGAATCTGGACGGCCCGAACCGCATCGTCGGCATCTGCAACTGCTCGGCTGGCAGCTGCTACGGCCTCCGTACCTCGCAGCTGTTCAACACGCCGAATATGTCGCGCTCCGCATACCGCGCGCACGTCGATAAGACCAAGTGCGTCGCGTGCGGCAAGTGCGTCGAGGTCTGCCCGGCAGGCGCCGCGCGGCTCGGCCAGAAGCTCTGCAAGGCCGACGGCACGCGCGTGAAGTACCCGATGCGCGACCTGCCCGACGATAACGTATGGGGCGAGGACCGCTGGGATCCGAACTACCGCGACACGAACAAAATCAACTGCTACGACACCGGCACGTCGCCGTGCAAAACCGCCTGCCCCGCGCACATCGCGGTACAGGGCTATATCAAGATGGCGGCAGAGGGCCGCTATGCCGAGGCTGTCAAGCTGATCCGGCAGGACAACCCGTTCCCCGCGGTGTGCGGCGCGGTCTGCAACCGCCGCTGCGAGGATCGCTGCACGCGCGGCACCGTCGATCAGCCGGTCGCCATCGACGAGATCAAAAAGTTCCTCGCGCAGTGGGAATTGAAGAACCCGCAGGACTTCACCGTGATCTGCGAAAACGGCGAGGGCAAGCAGTGGGACGACTTTAAGATCGCCGTCATCGGCGCAGGCCCGGCAGGTCTGTCCGCGGCGTACTATCTGCGCTCCGAGGGCTACCCGGTCAGCGTGTTTGAAAAGGAGAGCCGCCCCGGCGGTATGCTCTTAAACGGCATTCCGAACTTCCGTCTCGAAAAGGACGTGCTCGAAAAGGAAATCGAGATCGTCCAAAAGATGGGCGCCGAATTCAAGTGCGGCGTCGAGGTCGGCAAGGATATCACGCTCGACGAGCTTCGCAAGCAGGGCTATAAGGCGTTCTATGTCGCCATCGGCCTGCAGGGCGGCAGAATGGCGGGCGTGCCCGGCGAAAACGCCGAGGGCGTCGAATCCGGCGTATCGTTCCTCAAGCGCGTCAACCAGAAGGGCAGCGAAACGCTGGAGGGCGACGTCGTGGTCGTCGGCGGCGGCAACGTGGCGGCGGACGTGGCAAGAACCGCGCTGCGCTGCACCAAGGGCAAGGTCACGATGCTGTGTCTCGAGCAGCGGCACGAAATGCCCGCCGCCAAGGACGAGATCGCCGAGGTCGAGCAGGAGGGCATTGAGATCCAAAACGGCTGGGGCCCGAAGGAAGTGCTGGTCGAAAACGGCAGGGTCAAGGGCGTCGTGTTCAAACGCTGCACCAGCGTGTTCGACGAGAACCACCGCTTCTCCCCGAAGTATGACGAGAACGACACGATCACCGTCCCGTGCGAGAACGTGCTCATGGCCATCGGGCAGAGCGCCGAGTGGGGCGAGCTCCTAAAGGGCAGCAAGGTCGAGGTCCGTCCGAACGGCACGGCGGTGGCCGATCCGGTCACGTTCCAGACCGGCGAGCCGGATATCTTCGTCGGCGGCGACATCTTCCACGGTGCGCGCTTTGCGATCGACGCGATCGCGGACGGCAAACAGGGCATGGTGTCCATCAACCGCTTCGTACATCCGGGCCAGTCGCTGACCATCGGCCGCGACCGCCGCGAGTTCATCGAGTTCAACCGCGACGATATCACGCTGCCGGAGTCGTTTGACAACGCCTCCCGTCAGCGCCCGGGCGAAAAGCACGGCGTCGCGCGCGAAACGTTCGACGATCTGCGGCTCCCGCTGACCGAAGAGCAGGTCAAGAAGGAAGCGTCCCGCTGCCTCGGCTGCGGCGCAACGGTCGTCGATCTGAACCAGTGCATCGGCTGCGGCCTCTGCACCACGCGCTGCGAGTTCGATGCGATCCACATCACGCGCGACATTGCGGCCGCGTCCGATATGCACACCGCGGAGGAAATGATGAGCCTCGTCGGCCCGTATGCGTTGAAGCGCATGGGCAAGATCATCAAAAAGAAGCTCACCGGCAAGTCGGACTATCCGACCGAGCAGGAGTAAACCGCACAGCAAAGGAACCCTCGGCGGGGCTGCCCCGGCAGCTCCGCCGTTCGCATAACCGTGCGGCGGAGAAAGGAGAAGACCATGAACACCCGCTACCCGATCGTACTGATCCCCGGCCTCGGTATGAAGGATACGTTCTTTATGAAATCCTTCGGCAGGATCGACCGTATTCTCAAAATCCAAGGCTATACGGTGTATAAAAGCCGGGTGGACGCCTTCGGCACGATTGAGAACAACGCGGCGCAGCTGAAGGAAGAGATCGAAGCGATCCTTAGGGAGACCGGCGCAAAGAAGGTCAACCTGATCGGGCACTCCAAGGGCGGACTGGACGCCAAGTATATGATCGCGGAGCTTGACATGGCCGAAAAGGTCGCTTCGCTGACGACGCTGTGCACACCGCATCGCGGCTCTCCGATCGCATCGTTTGTGATGCGGTTTCCGCATCCGGCGGTCAAGTGGCTCGCGTTTTGGATCGATCTGTTCTACCGCATCCTCGGAGACAAGCATCCGGACAGTTTCACCGCCTGCGAACAGCTCCGGCGCAGCACGCCGGAGGAGGATGCGCTGTGCCTCGACGAGCGCGTGTTCTGCCAGAGCTTTTCCTCCACGCTGAACAGAGGCAAGGATGATTTCGTCATGGGCGTGCCGTACATCTTTTCACGGCTGATGGAAAAAGGGCGCGCCTCCGACGGCCTCGTTCCGCGCGATTCCGCAATCTGGGGCAACTATCGCGGGGATTGCGTCAACGGCTCCGTTTCACATACCGAGATCGTGGATTTTATGGTGCGCGACAAAAAGCGCGATTCGATCTATGCCTTCTGGTCCGCGCTTTGCGAGGAGCTTGCGCATGCCGGATTTTGAGAAATCCGAACGGCATTGGGTGATGCGCTCTCCCGCTGAACGAACCATCGTGCGGGACAGCGCTTTTGCGACAGATTCCATATCGAGAAAGCAAGACCGTCGGATGCACGCGCGCGTCTTCGGTATTCCGAAAAGATAAAAAGAAAATGCGGAGCGCCTTGCTCCGCAATTCTTTTCGGTCATACCGGACTTGTCCTTTTCAAAACCTGATGCGCCGACGCCGGGGACGAAAAGCGACCCGCCCGCAAGCGCATGCCGACGTTCATGCGTCCGATGAGCGACGTCATCAGCGCCATAAGTGCAGCACCGAGGAGTCGATCTCGGCAAGGGTCCTGGCGCCGGTGCGCGCCATCACGCTCATCAGCTCGCCTGTCATTTCCTGCAGGCGCGCGGTGACGGTACCGGGCGCCTTCGGGAGAACCTGCATCAGCGCCCGCCCGACGCAGACCGCATCCGCGCCGAGCGCAAGCGCCTTGAACGCGTCCAGTCCGCTTTCGATGCCGCAATCCACCACGATCCAAACGCGGTGTTCCGTGGCTTTCACGATCTCCGGCAAGAGCATCAGAGGCGGAACGGCGCTTTTCATAATCCCGTGATGATGCGAAACGACAATGCCCTTTACGCCCGCATCCACACACTTCTCCGCATCCTTTGCGCTGAGGACGCCTTTGACGATAAAGGGACGTTTGCTTGCGGCAACATATTCCTTTAGCTGAGCGGAGGTTTTTGCGTGCATCGGGAGACCGGTCACCACATCATAGCCGCCTTTGCTGTTAAAGCAATGGTCGATGTCCATGCCGACAGCGAAGGCACCGGCTCGGTTCGCGTGTTCGATCTTTTCAAAGATCACGGCGTCGTCCCGATGCGGCTTAATGATCTTCACGGTTTTGGCACCGGTTTTGAGAATCGCTTCGAGCTCCTCGGCTTCTCCCATGCCCGTCCAATGCAATGCGCCCGCGGCGTGCACTTCCCGCGCCATCTTCACCGCGCCGCCCGGACATACGTTGTCCAGATGCGACAGCGCGGCCGACATGATCGGCGTTGCAAACGTCTCTCCGAAAACCTCCGTCCGGACGGAGGGCAGGTCGGAATCCCAGCACCGTGCTTCAAGCAGGATGGAATCGAAATACCGTCTTGTGATCTCGTTGGAATCTGTCATAGCCTGCATGTTCCGATCCTCCTTTTACGCGGGCAGAATGGTCTTTACATAGTCGAGCGCCTTTTGATAGGCTTCCTTATCATGCAAATGCTCGATCAGAACCGGCATGTCCGGATCGCCCAAAGCCTCGATTTTGGCGAGGTAGCGCGGCAGATTCATCTTGCCGGTACCGGGCAGCACTTCGGTGATGTGCACGGTGGAAAGCTCGTCCATCGTGATATCCTTGAGGTGGCAGCTCACAATTTCGGAACCGAGCAAGGCAAACGTGCGGTCGATCAACTCGTCGCAATGCGTGAACTTCCACGGATCGTTGACGAAGTTGCAGATATCAATGTGCGCCTTAAAATGCGGGCTGTCGATGTCGCGGAGAACCTTTACGGTCTCCTCCGGCGAGGACGGCAGCATCCACGGCATAGATTCGAGCGTATAGCAGGTGCGCTGCGGCCTGACCGTATCGAGCAGATACCGGAACCATTCGAGGTTGGCCCGATATGCGGCTTCCTTGAAGTTTTCCGGATAGCAGAAATCCCACTTTGGGCCGAACGCGCCGGAGATATTGACGCAGCAGCGCGCGCCGATATACTCCGCCAAGCGAAAATCCTCTACGCACGCTTCCCGTGCGCGCGCCCGTTCGTCCGCGTTTGTCGAAAACGGGTTGGCCCAAACGCCGACCTCGGCGATCAGAATATCCCGTGCCTTCGCCGCCTGCACATACGCGTCGATCAGCGAAACCGGCGCGGTATAGTGCGCGGGGAACGACGCCGCGCGAAAGCCCATCTCTGTCAGTTCATCCGCCCATTGCTCCGGCGAGCTGTGCGGCAGCGTGTGTCCGATTCCGATCCTCATTTCGTTTCCTCCTGTTCTGTTGCATGGTCAGCGCGCGGAAAGCGCAGCAGCTCTACGGTGCATTTGAGCGCGTCGCGCGTGTCCATAAACGCATACCGGCCGTTTTCCGGCTCGTCCTTCCAACCGCCGCTTTGCGCCGCTTCATAGCCGAGCGCGCCGATCTTGTGCATCGACGCGTCCATATCGTCGGCGGCAAAGGCGATATGATGCAGGCCTTCACCGTCGCGGTCAAGACATTCCTTCCAATAGGACGGCGTTTCGTCGTCCGCCGGCGCGATCAGCTCCAGTTCCAAATTGTCAAGCTGAAACGCCGTCTGATAAATCCGGCCGTGGCACGGCTTGCCGCGATACACGGCATGGGTCACGTCGTATCCGTCCGTCAGGGCAGGAACGGGAACAGGGCGGCCCAAGAAGGCTGCCCATGCTTTTGTTGCGGCTTCGATATCCCGCACAAGGATGCCGATTTGTATGATTTTGCTGCGATCCATCGGCTACCTCATCAGCGACGCTTCGGCGTCGGCGCGCAGACTGCCGCCCAAGACGCGGTCGGTATACCCGGAGCGCAGCGGCGCCGGAAGGTCGAACGAAGTGGCCATGTCATATACGCGGCCGGCTTGCGAGGATCGGTCGATGCCGAGCAGCAGCTCCATCGTATGCAGTCCCAATTCTGCGGAGGCACGATGCGGCCGTCCGTTGCAGATCGCCCACGCCATTTCCGCGGCGCCGACACCGCGATGCTGGCCGTAATCGGCGGGCGTTTCGGGCCCGTAGAGCGTTTCGCCCGTAAAACCGTGCGTGAACGGCAGCTCGACCTCGTTCGTGTTGTTCCGCAGCAGGCGAACGGAGCCGTTGAAATTGTTCGGCGCACCGAGCGACAGAATCCCTTCCGTGCCGTAGATCACAAGCGACGGACGCTCCTCGTCGATGCTCTCACCGTCAAAGTGCAGTGTGCCGACGACACCGTTCGCAAAGCGAAGCGCGGCGACGGACAGGTTATTGTCCGCGGTTTTCCACGGTGTTTCCGCCGGATCGGCATACAAAAGCTGCGGCGCATGCGGCTTTGTTTCGACGACGAAGCCGGTCACCTGCTGCACGGGGCCGAGCAGCGTCAAGAGCGCCGTAACATAGTAGACGCCCATGTCATAAGCAAACCCGCCGCCGGGGTTGCGCAAAAACCGGAACGCTTCGGCGTTGAGCGCCTGCGAGCGATTGATCGCCGCGCGCACGGACGTGACTTCGCCGATCAAGCCGCGGTCGATGCAAAACCGCGCGGTCTGCAGGCCTGCGCCCAAGAATGTGTCCGGCGCGACGCCGAGCCGCACGCCCTTTTCCTTCGCCAAAGCGACGAGCGCCTTGCCGTCCTCAAAGTCGAGGCAGAGCATTTTCTCGGTGAACACGTTCTTGCCGGCTTCGAGCAGCTCCCGGATCACCGCATAGTGCGCGGCGGGGCCGGTCAGATTGACGACCAGTTCGATGGACGGATCGTTTTTGATCTGCTCCATCGTCAGCACCGGCACATGGAACAGCGCCGA
>JAFUDD010000073.1 GCA_017459315.1 Clostridia bacterium
ATACAGGATCAGGAGAAGAACGATATAGCGGTAGATAAGCTGAGTGTAAAGGAATACGAAGATCCATTTAAGCGGTAAGAGCCCCTTTAGGGGCGTAAAGTAAGGAGAAACAGAGAGCTTGGACAACGAACAAGCAGCGTCTTTAGGCGCGAGTTGGCAACAAGGGCTTATAGCCAAAAGCAAACCACCCGTTTTACGGGTGGTTCGTGATTTTTTTCGACAGAAAAAGGAATTGTGTAAGAATCGTTAAGATTTATATAACCCCTTGAATCTGCTACCGGGCGGTGCTATACTTTATATAACAATGCACAGGTGAAGGAGGGATTCCTATGGTATTTATTGGGATTCTGTTGATTCTGTTGGGACTGGCTTTTGCCGCCTTGGGCTATTTGATTGCATTTCGCAGAAAGTATGCGTTGATCAATAATTTTGTAGACGACAAGCATCGCGGCAAGTTTGACCAGTCGTATGCGGTACGTACCGGCCTCATCGAGATTTTCTGGGGCATCCTGTCGGTTCTGTTCGGTATTCTTGTGCTGGCGATCCACACGACTGCGTTCACGTGGACAGCCTTCTTGCTCATCGTTCTCGGCACGGCCGCGTCTTTGATCGTCCACACGCTGATTTCGATGAAGAAAGTGAAATAACGATTTGGCGGTCGCCTTACCTGGCGACTGCTTTTTCATATACGGAAATGGGAGAAATAGGATGATAGAAATAGAAAAAACGCGACGTGCTCTCCAATACATCGAAGCCCTTGCCAACGGAATGGATCCGCTGACCGGTGAACCGGCAGGCGAGAAGGAGATCATCAATCGAATCAAGGTCTCCCGCTGCCTGTTTTATGTGGCCGAGGTACTGCGCGAGCAGATACGTGCGGACAGCGCCGAAAGAATCGAAAAATCATGGGAAACGCAAAGAAATAAAGACATACCGACTAAGCCGACAAGAAAAAAGGAATTTTACCTTTCACCGGAGGAAAGGGAGCATATTATTTTGACGGAGGATTTGCCGATCAGCCGCTTTGTGGCCTACGTGGATGCACAAATTGATACGATGGCAATGAAGAAGCTGAGCCGCAGAAAGCTGATCGGATGGCTTGTCAAGGCAGGATATCTATCCGAGGTGATAACCGATGCCGGTGCGACCGTTCGCAGACCGACCGATATGGGTAAGCAGATCGGCATTTATACGCAGGATCGCATCGGACAGTATGATACGCATTATTCTGTTGTCATGTATACCCCCACCGCACAGCGTTTTCTGCTCGATAATCTGGATGTGGCGCTTGCGGAATAACAATAGATAAAGAAAAAGCAGCAGACACGCCGCCAGGCACTTGTCCGCTGCTTTTTGTGTGGTCCGATTTACGCTTCCACCCTTGCAGACTTTCTTGTCGGGAGCAGGAGCTGCACCACCGTACCGAGAACCAGTACAACCGTCACCGCGAGGCCGCCCTCCAGACCGAACGTACCGCCGTTCATCCATGCGCCTTGCTCCGTCAGCTCCGTGGAGAGCACGGACGGGCCGAAATCTTGCCCGCTGACGAGGATGCCGAGCAGGTTGCCCTGCGTGAAGTTCCACGCCGAATGGAGCGCCGCAATGCCCCAAAGGTTGCCGCGCCGCCATGTATAGACCGACGCGAACGCGCCGAACAGGAACAGGTTGACAAAGGCAAGCGGGGCGATGCCGCTGTTCAGCAGGTGTAACGCCGCAAAGAACAGCGAGTTCAAAACGATTGCAACGATCGGTGCGTAGCGGTTGGCAACGGAATGCATCAAAAAGCCCCGGCAAAGGACTTCTTCGGACATGCCCTGAACGAGGAAGCCGAGGAAGAAGAACACGATCGTCCACGAAAACGTCGGGGAAAGACCGCGCAGCTTTGCCGTGCCGGTGATAAGGCACAGCACCCATGCGAGCGCACAGAGGCCGACGCCGATAAGATAGCCGACTGCATATTCCCCAAAGGGGTTCGGCCCCGCAAAGCCAAGACCGGACAACGGACGTTTTTCGAGCTTGGTGCAGTAGATGATGCAGACGACGATCACAACGACGGTGAGGAACAGCGACAGCACGGAAAGCCATGCGGGCTGCGCGTTCAGGATCGTCATGACCTGCTCCATGGCGCTGCTCGGATCGCCGTTTGCGATCGCCGTGCCAAGATCGGTGCCGGTGAAGAGCCAAACCATGAGCGCGGGTGTTAGGATGATGCTCTGTATGCTTGTCGAAATGATCATCAGCAGCAGAGCGATCAGAATGTCGATGATCCAAACGTGACGCCAACGGGATTTTTTCGCGTCCAACGTCAGCGTTGTTTCGGGAAACAGTTTCATTTTTACCTCCGATTGCGAAAAATCGGCTAAAAGTATAGCACAGCCTATTGCAATTTGCAAGGCGACATGGTAGAATAGATCAAAATTCAATACTGCCTTATCAAGAGTGATGGAGGGACGGGCCCTGTGAAATCCGACAACCTGCCTTTGGGCAAGGTGCCAATTCCCGCAGCGTAAGCTGAAAGATGAGAGACACGGGCTCATCTTCGGATGAGTTTTCTTTTTGTCATTTGAGGGGCAGAAGAAAGAGGAGACTATGCAAAACTTTTTCACCAGCGAATCGGTCACGATCGGCCATCCCGATAAAATCTGTGACCAGATCAGCGACGCTGTGCTCGACGCGATCCTTGAAAAGGATCCGAAGGCGCGCGTCGCGTGCGAAACCGCCTGCACAACCGGCCTTGTGCTTGTGATGGGCGAGATCACGACCGACTGCTATGTGGACATTCAGTCCATCGTCCGCAACACCGTCTGTGAGATCGGCTATGACCGCGCCAAATACGGCTTCGACGGCAGCACCTGCGGCGTGATCGTGGCGCTCGACAGCCAGTCTGCCGATATCGCGCTCGGCGTGGATAAGAGC
>JAFUDD010000074.1 GCA_017459315.1 Clostridia bacterium
GGTATGCCTGCAGGCCGCGGCGGGGATTACGATTGGGCAACGCTGACAAGAAACGCCGGTCTGCACGTCATCAGTTTGCATGAGGATCTCGGCACCTTACAGGAAAAGACCCAACAGGTGATCGAAACAGCGCATAAGCTGCAAACGAATAATATCGTCATTACAGGCATGTACCGCTTTGATTACACGGATGAAAAGACGCTGTCCGGCCTGTGCGATGCCTTGAATCAATACGGAAAGTGCCTGCGGGAGGAGGGCTTATCGCTCCTATATCATAATCACAATGCGGAGCTTTGCCGCGTGGGCGATACCTCGAAACGCGCATACACCTACCTAATGCATCATACCGACCCGGCGTATCTGAACTTTGAGTTTGACAGCTATTGGTTCACGGAGGCGGGGGCGAACGCCGCAAAATGGATGGAGCTGCTCGGCACGCGTATGCGGCTATGGCATATCAACGACCGCGGCAACAGACAAAAAGGCGCCTGTATGACCCCGATCCTAAAATCCGACTCCATGGAGCTTGGCAGCGGCAACATGGATTTAGACGGCTTGACAGCTGCCGCAAAGCGAAACAACATCGAAGCCGTCATTTTGGAAAGCCATCGGAACCATATCGACGACGATCCGATCAAGAGTCTGCAAAGATCGGCGGCATATCTGAACAGGAACTTTAGTTGAACATCAGAACGTAAAAAAGCCCGTCAAAACGACGGACTTTTTTGTGGCGGAGAGACTGGGATTCGAACCCAGGGTCCCTTATCGGGACACAGCATTTCGAGTGCTGCACCATCGACCTCTCGGACATCTCTCCATGTGGACAACACGAAAAGTATACAGCATTCAAACGAAAATTGCAACTGTTTTTTTCAACAAACAGCAAAATCCGTTTTACGCGCGCAGGTCGGCAAAGAATCGCTTCATCAGCGCCTCGCACGGCGCCTCCAGAACGCCGCCAATCGTTTCCACACTCCAATCAAGCCAATGATCCGTCAAGTCCAATTTCGAGCCGCAGCAGCCTGTGAGCGCGTTGTACGCGCCGTAGACAAGGCGGGGAAGCTGCAGCTGCACGACAGCGCCCGCGCACATCGAGCAGGGCTCTAACGTGACATACAGCGTGCAGCCCGCAAGACTGCCGAGCTTTGCATAGGCTTCTCTCAGGGCAAGCAGCTCCGCATGGCTTGTCGGATCATTCGACTGCACACATCGGTTGTGCGCACGCGCGACGACAGCTTTGTTTTGCACGACGACAGCGCCTACCGGCACTTCTCCCTCCGAAAACGCCTGCTCGGCTTCTTTAAGCGCCTCCTGCATCCAAATCGTATCATGCACGGGACAGCACCTCCTCGGTATCGAAATCCTCGTAACACACGCGATCCAGCAGCAGACCGTGCGCAGGTGCAGTAGCGCCGGCCGCTTTGCGATCTCCCGACAAGAGCGCATCGTCCATCACGGAAGCGGGCAGACGGGAAAACCCGATGTCCAGCATCGTCCCGACAAGGATGCGCACCATGTTGTATAAGAAGCCGTTCCCCGAAACCGTATAGGTCAGAAATGTTCCGTCGAATGTCCAATCGGAACGGTCAATTGTGCGCACCGTGTTTTCCATGGAAGTGCCGGTGGACATAAATGCGCGAAAGTCGTGCGACCCGATGACCTTTTCGGCAGCCTCCTGCAACAGAGTAAGGTTTGGCATCCGATACAGCTGCAAGGCGGTCGTGCGGGAAAACACGTCCGCATGCGTGCCGATGTGGATGCGGTACACGTATTGCTTATGCTTGGCGGAGAAGCGGGCATGAAACGCAGGATCACATTCCTCGGAGTAGAGTACGCGAATATCCGGCGGCAAATGCATATTCAATGCGATGGCAAACTTATCGGCCGCCATGCGCACCGCCGTGTCAAAATGCGCTACCTGCGCGCGCGCATGCACGCCGCTGTCGGTACGGCCGGAGCCGTGCAGGACGATTCGTTCCTTTGTCACCTCTTGCAGCGCCTTTTCCACGGTCTCCTGAATGGATATGCCGTTGGGCTGTGTCTGCCATCCGACGTAATTCGTTCCGTCGTAGGCGATGATCATGCGAATACGTCTCATATCAGAACACGATAAAAACGATCAGCGTTGCCGCAAAGAACGCAAGCGTCAATAGGCCGGCAACAGCGTCCACCTTTCCGTAACGCTGAGAATGAAGCCGAGTCAGTCCGTCGCCGCCGTGATAGCAGCGCGATTCCATCGCCGTCGCGAGCTCATCCGCCTTGCGGAAGGAGGAGACAAACAACGGAATCAGAATCGGAACCATGCTTTTCACGCGGGCAAACAGATTGCCGGATTCCAGATCGGCCCCGCGGGACAGCTGCGCCTTCATAATCTTGTCCGATTCTTCGATCAGCGTCGGGATAAACCGCAGCGCAATCGTCATCATCATGGCCAACTCGTGGGCGGGGAAGTGAAACACGCGCAGCGGCTGCAAAAGCCGTTCGATGCCGTCCGTCAGCGCAATCGGCGAGGTCGTCAGCGTCAGCATAGACGCGACGGTCACGCGCAGGATAATGCGGATAGTAATAAAGATGGATTGCCAAACCGCTTCCCATGTGAACGTCCAAAATCCGAGAGAGAAGATCACATTCTCGCCGGTTTTGAAAAAGAGGTTCAGCACGAA
>JAFUDD010000075.1 GCA_017459315.1 Clostridia bacterium
AGCAGATCGTCGAGCGAGGGATAATAATGGTAAAACGTCTTTTTGTTGATCGCGGCGCGGTCGCACAGCGCCTTGACCGTGATCGTTTCGTATTCCTGCTCACAAAGCAGCGTTTCAAACGTGCTCTTGATCGCACGGATCGTTTTAATGACGCGCAAATCCTCGCTGCCTGTCAACTGCATCGGGAATCCCTCCTTTTCGGATAGCCGCTATTGTATATAGTATAACATAGGTCGTATTCGTTTTCAAGGATTCGAGCCGCAATTTATCCGCTATATCGCTTTTCACCGTTTCGGTTTACAGCAGGCCGTTCGTCTTGAGCCATGCCTCGATCTGCGGCTTGCTGCCGGCGATCGAAAGGCCTTTTTTGAGGACTGCGCCGCCGAAGCAGTTTTCATCCGCACGGAAGAAGTCTGCAATCAGGGTCTTTGCTATGCTGTTCCGCCTTTCCACATGGTTGCTTTTTATCGCTGCTTCTATTATACAATATCCGGTCATTTCCGCAAGGGACGCATATTCCCGAAGTATGAAATAAGCAACCGAATCCGAAAATCGGTTGCTTATCTTAATACATGCCGGTTTACCATGCGCCGCGATAGCCGATGGTGATCGAAGCGTTGCGCGCACCGGTGCGCATGCAATGCAGAATCGGGGCGTGTCGGACGTACTCGAATAAAAAGCCCGCAATGAAGCTGTCGCCCGCGCCGAGCGTATCGACGACCTCGCATTGCACGGCGGCACAGGGATAGAAGTCGGTTCCGTCGTAGGCGATGCTGCCCGAAGCGCCGCGCATGGCGATCACGATTTTCGGGCCGTAGGACGCGACGCGCAAAATCTCCTCCCGGATGCCCTGCTCGTCTACGGCGTCGTCGGAGAAGAACGCGATATCGACAAACGGCAACGCGGACAGCGACACCGGATCGAACGGCAGGTCGGCGCAATCGTATGCGACCGGCACGCCCGCGGCATGAATCCGTTCGAGCGCAGGCTCCGCGTGTCCCCAGATATCGGACACGACCAAATCATGCGCACAGGCGAACGCGATATCGTCGTCCGACGGGACATAATCGGTCATCACACCGGTATCGTAATCGACGAACACGCGGTTGCCGTTTTGGATTTCGACATAGGAGATCGGCGTGCTGCCCGAAAGCCTCTGTACACGCGAAACGTCGATGCCTTTTTGGGCAAGCGGCGTTAAAAGCAGCTCGGCATACGCGTCGCTGCCGACCGCGCCGATAAACGACGCCGCCCCGCCGAGCCGGTTGATATACACCGCCACGTTGACCGGGTTCCCGCCCGGGAACACTTCGCCCGTATCATACCGATCCACACAGCTGTCGCCCAAGCAGGCTATCCGTTTCATGTTGCTGTCCTTTCCCCACGATAGGCGCTTTTCCTGCATTATACACAATCCGTACGCGGATTGCAACCGGAAAGCCGCATTTCGTCCCCGTTTTTCCGCTGTCGAGCCGGCACGGAAAACGCGCTTCTTCGGCAAAAATCGCCGCTCGGCGGTTGACGGGGCGGCAAGGCATACAGTATAATAGATCTGCTATTGTCCCTCGGAGGTTGTCCTATGGTCGGATTCGGAATCGTTCTCGGCATGCTCCTGCTATTGATGCTCGCTGTGCTTGAGCTCAATAAAAATACGATCCTCGGCTTTGTTTTGCTGCTGCTTGTCGCGGCGGCGTTTGTATGGCTGTTCGCCGCCGTGCTGCACAAGAACAAGTGGTATTATAAGCTGCTCGGCTGGCTTTGCTTCATCGGCTGTTTCATCGGTATCCGGTTTTTGACTTGGCCGCCGACGAAGCGCGTCCCGGCGTATGAGGGAAATACCCCGGTGCGCACCGGCGTGGTCGAAACGAACCATGGGCAGGTGCGCGGCGTCGTGATCGAGAACGGCGCGGTGGAGCTGTATGCGGGCGTGCCGTTTGCCAAGCCGCCGGTAGGCGAGCTGCGCTGGCGTGAGCCGCAGGACCCGGAGCCGTGGAGCAGCGTTTGGGAGGCCGATCACTTTGCGCCGATG
>JAFUDD010000076.1 GCA_017459315.1 Clostridia bacterium
AGCGTAACAAACACCGCAGGATTTTTCTCTGGTGGGGTTAGTTGGGCTCGAACCAATGACCTCCACGATGTCAACGTGGCGCTCTAACCAACTGAGCTATAACCCCGAACGCGTATTTTATTATACACAAGTTTGAGCAAAATGCAAGAGTTTTTTTCAAATTTACGAATTTTCTTTTGGCCCGCTTCGCCAAAACGCCCACGCGGCGGACATTTCTCCCGCACTTTTTACGGAAACGGCAGCGATCATTTCGCCATAAATATGGCCTAAAACCGCAGCTGACAGCGCGTCCGCATTCCCGATCCTCCATACGGCATAGCCGAACAGGAACCGGTCTCCGAGGGCGGCGCAAAGCAGAACCATGAGCGGCGTCAGCGTCAAAAGGAGCCGCTTCCCTCCCCTGTCGCCCGAATACGTCAGGCAAAGCAGCATCGCAGGCAGTTCATACAGGACAGCCGGTTCTCCGAAAAGCGGGAACCAGTCCGTCAGCTTCCAACCGGCAAGTCCCGCCGCAGCCGTATACAGCAGCAGCCGAAGGGGGTGTTCCGTTCGCTGCGCGGCAACAGCTCCCGCCGTGAGAAGAAGGAAGCCCGGATGGATCGAAACCGTTCCCAGCGTCATTTGCGGCAGCATGGCTGCAGTGCCGAGCAGCAGGCAAATCGCCGTCGTCCAAAGCCGCCCGCCGCGCACCCGAAGCGGGCTTTTCACCCATCCGCCCCACAGCAAGGCAAGATACATCATCAGCAGTATCCATGTAAAATACAAGCGATCACATCCCTTCCGTACCGGTTAGGATGTGATCGAATCGGAAAACTATTCACTTTACGCGGCGGCCGTCGCTGTACACGGCGGCGATATGCTTGGGATGTGCCAGATACACCGCGCGCTCGAAACGCTCCTTTAAGGAAAGCCGTTCCGTATCGGGGAACACGGCATCGTCGATCACGACCGCGTGGAGGCGGTTGCCCTTTGCAAAGCCGGGCTGCTCGCCGAAGTATTCCGCGCCCGCCGAGGTGCCGAGATAAAAGCCCTCCGACACCGACAAAAACGGCAGCTTCCAGTCGGATTCGATGGTCTTCATTTTAGAGGTGCGAATCGCCATCTGGATTACGTCGAGCATGCAAATCTGCGCGCCGCCCGCGATATCGCTGCCGAGCATGACGCGATTGCCCTCGTTCAGCATCGTTTTGATCGGCGCGACGCCGCTTGTGATATTGATATTGGAATCGGCGCAGTAGACGACGGTGACGCCGTGATCGCGCATGGCCTTGCGCTCGACCTCGTCGCTGTACACGCAATGCGCCATGACCGTGCCGGGCTTCCACAGACCGTATTTATGGTAGGTTTCCCAATACCGTTCACAGTCCGGATGCAGTTCCTTGACCCATGCGATCTCGCCTAAATTTTCGGATAGGTGCGACTGCACGGGCAGACTGCGCTCCTTTGCCAAATCGCCGAGCCATTGCATGAGCTCATTCGTACAGGACGGCGTGAACCGCGGCGTGAGGATCGGCTTGATATGTTCGAACCGGTCGCAGGCGTCGAGCCAGCGGAGCGTTTCTCGCTTGCTCTCCTCCGTCGTCTCCTGATAATACGGAACGGCGTTGCGATCCATGTTGACCTTGCCGATATAGCCGCAGATACCCGCCTTTTCCATCTCCTCCATCAAAATCAGCGTTGCATCCGTGTGATAGGAGGAAAACACGCAGACGCGCGTGGTGCCGCCCTCGATCAGCTTTGCGGCAAGAGCGCGGTATATGCGGCGGGCATAGTCTGGGTCGGCAAAGCGTGACTCGGCCTTGAATGCGTAGGTATTCAGCCAGTCCAGAAGCTGC
>JAFUDD010000077.1 GCA_017459315.1 Clostridia bacterium
GGTCCGTTTTGCCGGAATACAGGTTCTTCAACTGCTGCGTCGAAAGGCCCTCGATCGGATTGCTTCTGCCGACCAGGAACACAAACGCTTCCTTGCCGATCGGCGTCAGCACCAAATCGACGCCCGCGGCGGCAGCAGCGTCCCGCTGGCTTTTCGAAGGTCCTGCACAGAAAATCACGTCGCGTTCACCGGCAATGATGCCGTCATAGGCACGGAGCGTGTTCGTAAACATTACCGTATTCGGATCGAATGTCGCCTTATCATAGACGGCGTCCGCAACAGCCGCATAGACGGGGTAGAGCGCCAGCGCGCCGTCCATCACCGGGAAATCCTCGGAAATCGTCAACGTCGCAGGATGATCGAGCTTTGCGGTTGCGTTGCCGGGCGTATGCGGCGCATAGATTGTAATGTCGGGAGTGTCACCGTTCGCTTCAGTCTGCTTTTGCAGCCACCAATTCTTTTGTACGGCATTCGGGAATAGCGCCAAGGCTAATATCGTTCCGACGGTCAGCGTTAAAAATGCGGAAGGTCTTTGCCATTTGACGATGCAGAGTAAGATCATACCGGCAATAAAGCAAAGCAGCAATACAATCGGCAGCATCCCAAGCGGATTATCAACCGCAAGGAAATTGCCGAAATAGTCATAGCGATACAGAAGATAAGCAGAAAGCGCAATCGCCATGCACGGGAAAACAATCCGCATGAAAAGCGGAATGGGTTTCATTTTCATCGGGAAGCAATTCCTCCTTACATCAATCGAAGCACGCCGGTGGAGAACAGTATGGAAATCAATCCGATCCAAAAGAAAGGATGTACGATGGAGCCTATCGAAAGCACATACCCGATCGGACGTTTACGCTTTGAGAAAAGGTATACGGCGCCAAGCACGATACCGGCAAGGATTTGCAGTGGAACAAGCATAGATAAGCCATACTGCAACACACTTAAAAGCGTCTGCAGCCAAGCGGAGAGCGCCGAGGACCCAAAGCCTAAGGCAGCATAAAGGCTTTCGTTGATTATCAGATTAATCATAAGAATAAGCATAAATGTTACCGGCAGCAGCAAATGACAGGCCATAGCAAGAATCGGCAGCAGGAGCGAACCTTTCTTTTGCGTTGCAGTATTGGATTGCTGTTCCATGATTGATCATCCTTTTTTGTTTCAGTATAGCAGATTGTACATGGATTCGCAATGTCCCAAGACAGCTTTACGGAACAAGTGAACGGAAAATTCAGATTACGAAAACGTTTGCACTTGCTTCCCGTCTATCGTTATGGTATCATACTAAATAGAAAGAAACGGAGGTCAGTTATGAAAGCTATATTGATCTTGGTAGACAGTGTATGCCGCAGATTTCTGAAATGCTACGGCTCGACAGAACCGGCTTTTACGCCGAATCTTGACCGGCTTGCAGCACGCGGCACCGTGTTCGAGAACCATTGGTGCGGCTCGGCGCCCTGCATGCCTGCGCGGCGGGATCTGATGACAGGACGGCTGAACTTTTTGGAAAAGCCGTGGGGAGGGATCGAGCCGTATGATCAGCCGCTGCCGAAGATGCTTGCCTCGAAAGGCGTGTTCAGTCATATCGTGACCGACCATTATCACTATATCCGTATCGGCGGCGAGAATTACCTGAACGCGTTTACGACGTATGACCTTGTGCGCGGTCAAGAGAAGGACCCGTGGCGACTGCATCCGCGGGCAAATGGTAAACTGCCTGAAAGGCCGGAGGGCTATATCGGTCAGTTCTCCGCGGCGCATGAGGATAACATGACCGCTTTCACCGAGGAGCAGACCTATCCGACACCGGTGACAATGCAGAAAGCGGCCGATTGGCTCGAGCAGAATGCCGAAGCGGACAATTTCTTCCTGTGGGCGGAGGGCTTCGATCCGCACGAGCCGTTCGATGTGCCGCAAAAGTATCTCGATCTCTATGCCGATGAAGCGAAGGTGGACGAGGGAGAGCAAAACTATTGGGCTCCCTATGCGCCGAATACCTTTACCGAGGAACAAACCAAGCATCTGCGCGTGCGCTATAAGGCACTGCTCTCGATGACGGATGCGTATATCGGTAAGATTTTCGATGTGCTCGACCGCAAGAATCTGTGGGACGATACCATGGTGATCTTTACAACCGATCATGGCTACATGCTCGGCGAACACGGCTACTGGTCGAAAAACTATATGCCTGCCTACAACGAAGTGTTTCGTCTGCCGCTGCTGATTTGGCATCCGAACGCAACGCAAAAGCACGTTGATGCCATGACGCAGAATATCGACCTGTACCCGACCTTGCTGAACCTATTTGGTGTGAATCCGTCGATACTCCATCATACGATTCATGGAAAGACCCTTTTGCCCTTGCTCGCGGGAGAAGCGGACAAGGTACGCGATGCAGTGCTGTACGGTTATTTCGGCAAGAGCGTGAACTGCTTCGACGGACAGTATACGTATTTCCGTGCCGCGGCGAGGGAAGATAACCGTCCTTTGAACGTCTATACGGCCATGCCTGCCACCTCCGGAAAGTATTACGGCATAGATTCGATTGATCCAGAGGAGTATAAAAAAATCGGATTTGCAAACCTGTCGTGGACCGAGTATCCGGTATATCGCATCCCCGCGGAGATCGTGAACATTACGGCGTCCTCCGGCGGCTTCGGCCCGCGCAGCGCGGATAATGCGGATTCCCGCATCTATGACTTACAGAACGATCCCACACAGGAACATCCGATCGAGGACGACGAACTGGAAGATCGCTTAAAAAATACGCTGATCGGTCTGATGCGATCGCATGATGCACCGTTGGAGCAGTACGAACGTCTCGGGCTATAAACAATAGGAAACTGAAAAAGGCGTGCCCATAGAGGACACGCCTTTGTCGTATACGGTTATACGGGCTTTACCGTCCAGTCAATCGGCGTTTGACCGGAAGCTATCAGCGCAGCATTGGCTTTTGAAAAATGCTTGCAGCCAAAGAATCCGTTATACGCAGACAGAGGACTCGGATGCGGCGCTTCGAGACGGACATGGATCGGATTGCGGACGATACGCGCTTTATTCCTTGCGTTTGCACCCCACAGCAGAAATACGACAGGCGTTTGTTTTTGATCGAGAGCCGCAATTACGGCGTCGGTCACAGCTTCCCAGCCGCGATTTTTATGACTGTTCGGGATATGTTCGCGCACGGTCAGTACCGTATTCAGCAGCAGCACGCCCTGCTTAGCCCAACAGGTCAGATTGCCGGTCGTCGGTTCGGGAATGCCGACATCATTTTCCAGCTCCTTAAAAATATTCAGCAGCGAAGGCGGCGGCTCCACGCCCTCCTGTACGGAAAAGCTCAAGCCGTGCGCCTGGTTCGGACCATGGTACGGGTCTTGCCCCAAAATGACGACTTTACAATTCGCATAGCTTGTCAGCTTCAGCGCGTTGAAAATATGGTACATATCGGGATGAATACGCTGCGTGCGGTATTCCTGCGCCAAAAAGGCGCGAAGCTGCCGGTAATTATCTGAAGCAAAAGTATCCTTTAAGATCTCATCCCAATCATTTCCGATATTGACCATAGAGCCCTCCTAGTATAATGGCTTGCTTCAACCGATCCAAAGCTGACAACAGATTCGCTTTCGGACACGCGATATTCCACCGAATAAA
>JAFUDD010000078.1 GCA_017459315.1 Clostridia bacterium
AGTGCATTGTAATCAGGTTGAAGCCCAGCGGAACGATGTCCTTCACATCCACATCCGCCTTGCCGTTGGTTGTGGCAATATCCGGGTACATCTTCCAGCCGGGGACCTCCGCTGCGATCCGCTTGCAGTCCTCAAGGTTGTTCAGCCCGATCACAAGCGTCATGTCCGCGCCGGCGGCCATAGCTCTTTGGCAGCGTTCGATGGCCGCGTCGATTCCCTGCTTCCGAAGCACAATCGTTCTGGCAATCAGCAGGAAGTCGGATTCCTGCGCGTCAATGGCGGCTTTCGCCGCACGTATTTTGGCAAGCCAGATCTCTTCGTCCATAATCGGGTGCGCTCCGCCGACGATCACGCGTTCATATCCGCGGATGCCGGTCGAATCGTCAAGCGTCATACCGGCCGCGCCCGCCTTGATCAGACGCGTGGTCATGCGATAGGTGTTCAGGGGGCTTTCTCCGTATCCCTCGTCCGCGTCGATGATCAACGGCAGCGGACAGGAATCCGTGATGCGGGTGGTTGCTTCGATCAACTCATCCACGGTCAACAGACCGATATCCGGCATGCCGACCATACTCCATGCAAGCGCACAGCCGCTCAGCATCAAAGCCTTGAAGCCGCAGAGCTGTGCCGAACGTGCGGAAAGACAGTCATAGATGCACGGTGCAACAACGTATCCTTCCGACAGCAGCTGTCTGAGATTATTCCGATTCTTCATCAACGGCATTTTCTGTCACCCTTTCTGCTTTGTCTTATACCTTTAAGAGTTCTTTTTCCAGTTCCAGCCACGATTTATAATCCACGGAAGTCGGATAGGGGTAGTAGTCGCTGACATCATGCGTGTCGGAAAAGACCGTATTGCCGTTCTTATGATTCTCGACGCCATGCATCATCATGCCCCACATCGCACCCGATTCCAGACAATGATTTGTCACAAGGTTGAACCCCAGCTTCGCCGCATCTGCCAGATTTACCTGCGGCACGCCGTCCTTCGATTGATCGTCGCCCCACATCTTCCAGCCCGGAAGCCGCTCGGCAACGCGTTTTCCCTGTTCCAGATTCCCGATGCCGTAGCAAAGCGTGATCGGCGCGCCCTGCGCATCGGCCTTCACGAAGCGTTCGATGGCGTCGTCCAAGCCTGTGGCGAGATACGCATGCGTTCTTGCGATGATCAGGCAATCCGTGCCCTCGCAGGCAGTCACCGCAGCTTTGATTTTGGCGTACCATTTGTCGGCGTCCAGCACCGTGCGGTTTGCGTTTTCAAAGGAGATCTGGTCGTACCCGACGCCTCGCTCGTCGCACGCGTACAGGAAGCGTTCCCATCCGCGGGCGCTTGTGCTGTCGTCTATCGTGATCGCCTGTGCGCCGGCCTTTGCCAACCGCTGCACGTTCCGATAGACCAACAGCGGGGAATCGCCGTAGCCGTCCTCGCCGTCCAATATGACCGGCAGCGGGGAAGTCCTTGCAATCCGTTCGACCGCATAGATGACCTCCTCCACATTCATCAGACCGAAATCCGGCATACCGAGCATGCTGTTGGCAAGGCATGTGCTGCTCAGCATAAGCGCCTTATAGCCGGACAGCTCCGCCGCCTTGGCGGACATGCAGTCCCAAATGCACGGCGCGACGACCTGCTCCTTGGCAAGCAGCTCCTTCAGAATCAGCTTCTCCATGCGTTCCCTCCTTTCCTTTATTCCACCGTATTGAATTCGTCCTCAAGCGACAGCCACTTTTGAAAATCAGACAGCGCCAGCTGTACGCCCATCCATCCGTTTTCAAAGACGCCGTTCATATCATGCTTGTCCGCATAAGCGGTGCTCTTGTCTGCAATCGTGTGCTGCGCATATTCCATCATGCCCCACATGGCGCCTTTTTCGAGAAAATGGCAGGTAACCAGATTAAAGCCGAGCTTGGCAATATCCTCTAACGCTACAACCGGCTTGCCGTTTACCGAATATACATCCGGGAACATCTTCCAGCCCGGGATCGCTTCGTTGATTTTCTCACATTCCTCGAGGCTGCCGATGTTCAGCACCATCGTCATGTGCGCGCCGAGCTTTGCGCATCTTGCCATGCGATCGATCGCATCATTCAAGCCGTAAATCCGCTTGGCTGCTGTTCTGGCAATGATCATGCAGTCCGTTCCTTCGACCGCCGCTACCGCCGCCTTGATCTTGGCGCAAAGAGCCTCCGTGCTGCATATGCGCAGATTGATCTTGTGCTTTTCCGCGTTATCGTTGGAATAGTACGTCGAGCCGCCTGCGTAGGCGCGCTCCAATCCGCGAATCGCCGTCGAATCATCGATCGTGATCGCCATCGCCCCGGCTTTTGCCAAGCGTTGACAGGTGCGGTACACATTCAACGGACTGTCACCGTAGCCTTCGTCTGCATCGACGATCACCGGCAGCTTGCAGGTCGAAGAAATCCGCTCTGTCGCCGCCACCAGTTCGTCCGCCGTCAGCAGAGCGATATCCGGCATGCCGATCAGGCTGTAAGACAGGCATGCGCTGCTCAGCAGAACGGCCTTGAAGCCGGCCATCTCCGCGACTCTTGCCGACATGCAATCCCAAATGCACGGCGCAAAGATCTGTTCCTTTTCCAAAATTTCTTTCAAGGTCGTCCTGTTTTTCAGAGAAATCGGTTCGCTCATCTTTTGTCCCCCTTCCGATAACAGTTCCTTTTCAAAACTCTTTCAAGCCCTCGATCGCGTACACCCTCACCGGGCAGGAATCCAGCCCGATGATCGGCAGCGGCGCATAGCTGATAAAGAACGTATCCGTTTGCAGCAGCTCCAAATTCTGCAGCACTTCCAGAAACAGACAGTTCTGCGCCATCAGAATATCATGGAACGGCTTGACGTTTTCGTTGCTGTCCTCAATCGAAACGCCGTCTCCGAAGCCGACGCACTTTGCGCCGCGGGCCGCAAGCCACTTTGCGCTGTCCTCGCCCACGATCAGACGATGATCATCCGGTCCGTTCGTCGCGGGCGTGAACGGCGGCAGCTTATGCGGGCTGTCCAGGATCACCGTATCGCCTGGCTGCATCCGGTCCCCGATCGCCTTTTCGAGATCCTCGCCGGTGATCTGATGGTTCGGGGGCAGCTCCAGCGTGACATAGATGCCTCTGCCCATGAAATTCGTCAGCGGCAGCTCGGCCACGCTCGGCCAGTCTTCCTCGTGATGGTAGGGACATTCGCAATGCGTTCCGAGATGGCTCGTCAGATCCATGATCGTGTGGAAGTCCGGAATCGCGCCGCCGGTGTTAAACCGCCAAAGGCGGCAGCGGCGGCTCTCCGTGTTCGGATCGAGCGTCTTGGTCAAATCGACGATATGCAGTCCCCCCATCGTGTACTCCTTCGGCGGAAGCTGCTCCGGCACACGCTTCGGATTTCCGGCAACCCAGTTGTAAGCCGACATGTTTTTTCTCCTTTTATTCTTCTTTATCGCTGTTCCAGCGCATGAATCAAATGAACGAGCATCTCGTGATACGGCACCGCGATCCCGAGCGCTCTTGCCGCTTCGATCACGCTTCCGCTGATCGTATCGACCTCCGTTCGGCGACCGTCGCGGATATCCGCATAGATGGAGGTATATCCGTTCTTGGCGTTGCGGCAAACCCGCTCCACCTCCGCAAGCACCTCCGCTTCCGCAAAGCAGGCGAAGCCTTCCGCGTTGGCCACCTGTACCGCCTCCCGGCACAGCGCCGCCATGATAGCGTGCGCGTCTTCGTTTTCACAAAGAAAGCCAAGCGGCACCTGCAAAACAGCGGTCAATGCGCTTGCCGCCGTATTCGTAAACAGCTTCTTCCAAATCTGTCGCTTCACGTCCTGTGCCGTCACGCAGTCGATTCCGCAGGCCGTAAAGAGCTTGGCAATCGGCTCCAATCGGGCGCTGTCGCCTTCTAAAAGGCCGATTGTCGTTTGCCCGCATCCACCGTGGGAAATCTCGCCGTTCGCAAGAACCGAGCTGTTGTGCTGCGTCGTGCCGATAATGACGTGCGCTTTGTCCGCAAACTGCAGCAGCTTCACTTCGTGCCCGGCGCCGTTCTGCAGCGTCATGATATACGTATCCGGCCCGATCAGCGAACGGTTCGCTTCGAGCGCCGCCGTCGTATACATCGCCTTCACAAAAACCAAAATCAGATCCGCAGGCTCCATTCCCGCCGTTTCGGAAACGATCCCGGGAAAGAAACGCTGCACAACCGCACCGGTATGCACCAAGATCCCGTCCGTGCGGATCTTCTCCACACGCTCACGGTTGACTTCCACCAAACAAACATCATTCCGCTCGGACAGATATCCGCCGAACAGCATGCCCATGGCGCCGGCGCCCAACACCGCAATTCTCATTCCGGCCCTCCTTCTGTATCGCTTCTTCCCGCATAAGCCGCTGATCGCTCTTTCAATTCTTGCAATCGATTACATGTCGTATTATACGGTATGTGTCTCCAAAATGCAAGAGATTTTTATAAAATTATTTACAACGGCTTTACTTTTTTATGGAAAAATAACGATTTATCCGGCAAAAGCTTATGATTTTATCACGATCTGTGCAAAAACAAGAATCTATCGGATTTTTGAAAAAGCCGAAAAAACGTTAAATAGTTGCAATCGTTTCTATAATTTGGCAAAAAACCGGCAGGCAATCCGTTTGGGTTGTCTGCCGGTGGAGGAGGGGTGAAGAAGAATCACTCGTATAGGATCAATGCGATCAGTTCAAGCGGCTCCGTCCCGATGCATGTGACGCCATGCCCCGTTCCGGAGGGTGTAAAGGTCACGTCGCCGGCCTCGATTGTGGTGATCGTTCCGTTATCGTTGTATTCGCCTTTTCCGCTGACGACATAATACAGCTCCGTATCGCCCTGATGCACATGAAATCCGATCCCGTTCCCCGGAAGCACGGTCGTATGGGCGAAAACACGGCCTTTTCCGTTCAGCTCCTCGCTGCTGTTGATCAGATTTCGTACGGTAATAAACCCCGGCGCTCCGAATTTATGCTCCGGGCGCTCAACGATTCTATCCCCACCTCTGCGGATCATCTCGCGGATCTCCTTTGCAATCGATTTCTTTACCTGCATTATATATAGTAATCCAGTCATTGTCAATATTCTTTTCTGTTTTCCAATTGAAAATCAACTGCAAAAAGCGCAAAAAAATGCAACCAATTGCTTTTTTCGTTTGACTTTCCGGATACAATCCAGTACAATAACAGGCAGGGGGAGTATATGCAGGTTACAATTTACGATATTGCAAAGATGGCGAATGTCTCTGCAAGTACGGTTTCACGCGTCGTCAACAATAAGGAAAACGTCAATTCCAAGACGCGCGCTAAAATCCTGAAGCTGCTTGCCGAGCATAATTATGTCCCGAACGAAGCTGCGCGCGGACTGGTCATGCAGTCCTCGCACATGATCGGGATTTTGATTACCGATATTCGCACGACGCAGCATACCGATGGAATTTACTATATTGAGCGGGAATTGGCGGAGCACGGGTATTCGTGCCTGATTCACAATACCGGTCGGGATGAGAGCAAATGGATCAGCTATATTCAACTGCTGAGCCAGCGCAAGATCGAGGCGCTCATCCTGATGGGTTCTATCTACCAATCCGATGTGGTGAAGGAAGCCCTGCGGCTCTATCTTCCGTCCATCCCGGTGATCATTTGCAACGGGTATCTGCAAGCGCCGAACGTATACGGCCTGGTGGCGGACGAATTGAACGGCGTTGCCGACTGTGTGGCGCTGCTGAAGGAAAAAGGGCGAGCACACCCTGCGTTTTTGATGAACCAAACGACGCCGAGCAATGAGCAAAAAAGAGAGGGCTATGAAGCGGGCATGGCGCGATATTATCCGCAGCTGCCCTTGATCGAGCTGGAAAGCGGAAATGATTTTGCGGATATCCGCGACGCGACGGTTCAAATGCTGAAGCAGCACCCGAATATCGACAGCATCATCTATTCGGAGGACCGGCTCGCCGCCGTCGGCCTGCGCACGCTCGCAGATATGGGCAAGCGCGTTCCGGAGGACATCGCCGTCATCGGCATCAACAATTCGGACTATGCCAAGCTGTCCATCCCGACCCTGACTTCGCTTGACAATATGCTCTATGATGTTTCGATCACCGCGGCGCGCAATATCCTTACGCTGCTCTCCGGGCAGCGCGTCAGCCGGAAAATGCTGATCTGCACGGAGATCGTGGAGCGGCAATCTACCTAAGAATTTATTTTGTCCGATAGAAAAGCGCGACCCCGTTTGGGGCCGCGCTTGCTGCTATGGAAGGATTACAGCACCTTACTCAAAAACAACTGGGTTCGCGGGTTTTCCGGCGCATTGAACAGCTTGTCCGGCGTATTCTCTTCCAGAATTTTGCCACCGTCCATGAACACGACGCGGTCGGCGACCTCGCGGGCAAAGCCCATCTCATGCGTGACAATCACCATGGTCATGCCGCCGTCCGCCAGGGAGCCCATCAGATCGAGCACCTCGCCGACCATTTCCGGGTCGATCGCGCTTGTCGGCTCGTCGAACAGCATGAC
>JAFUDD010000079.1 GCA_017459315.1 Clostridia bacterium
CCATGACCGGCATACCGGCTTCGGGGCCGATATCGCCAAGGCCCAATACCGCGCTGCCGTCGGTGATGACGGCGCAGAGGTTGTGGCGGCGGGTCAGCTCATAGGACTTGTTGACGTCCTTTTGAATCTCCAGACACGGCTGCGCGACGCCGGGCGTATAAGCAAGGCTCAGATCCTCTTTCGTGGCGACCGGGACCTTCGAAATGACCTCGATCTTGCCCTTCCACTCTCCGTGCAGACGGAGCGACTCTTTTGCGTAATCCATGAAAGCTCTCCTTTTATTTTTCGGTAACGACCGTCGGCAGCGTCGAGCCGCCGTACGGCATGGCAAGGATCGTCGCGTCCCTGCCCAATTTTTCCAAAGCGGCGTCCAGCGCCGCCTGCGCGGACGGCTGCGGCACCAAAAACAGCGAGCGCACAAAGTCCGGGTCGAGCTCGGACACGAGATCGACCTCGGCGCGCTCCAGCACCATGGCAATCGCCGCGGCCTTGTGCCCGCCGAGCTTGAATTCCCGTTCGATGCGCTCGATCAGGCTGTGCGCCGTCGGCGCGGTCGTCATCCATTCCTCAAAGGTTTTCTCCCCAAGGCCCTCCTTGCAGGAGCCGATCAGAATGATCACGCCGCCGTCGCGCACGGCATGCTTGGCATTGTCCAGCGCCTTCTGCGTCTGATACAGGTTCAGATCCTTCGGCGCGCCGCCCTGCGATACCAGTACGATATCGGCGGGCTGCCTGAGCTCCTTGCGATACAGCGTATCCAGGAATTTGCAGCCCTCGCGGTGGGCCTTGGTCACATCGCCCGCCACCGCGCGTAAAATTTCCTTATGCTCGCTCAGCACGACGTTCACGATAAAGTCGATGCCGAGCATGTCGCCCGCCTCCTCGATATCGAGGCGCAGCGGGTTCGTTTCGAGCGCGCCGGCCTTGGCTTCGGGCAGGATCATGCGACTGTGGTTCGCCTGAATCGCGGCGCGTGTCGAGCAGCCGGGCATGACGGCCTTTGCACCGCCGGAATAGCCCGCAAAATAGTGATATTCGATGTTGCCGAGGCAGATCCTGCGGTCGGCTTCCGCCACGACGCGCGTGATATCCACGGGCGTCCCGCGCGAGGTCGTGCCAAACGACACGCAATCGTCCGGATCGCTGTCCACGCAGCGGATTTCGGCATAGGCGCGCTCGCCCGCCAAGCGGCGCTGCTCCTCCGGCGTTTGCTTCCGATGGCTGCCGAGCGCAAAGACAAGCGTGATATCCTCTTTCCGGATGCCCGCCGCATACAGCTCGTCGAGCAGCGCGGGCATGACCTTATAGGTCGGCATCGGGCGCGTGATATCGCTCGTGACGATGGCAACCGTTTCCCCGGGATGCACGATCTCCTTGAGGCGCGGCGAACCGATGGGGTCGGCCAAGGCGCGACGCACCTCAGCCTCCCCCACAAGACCTACCGGAACCTCGTTTGCGTGCAATTCCCCCAGGAAATGCTCCTCCGGCACCTCAACCTCCTGGCAGCCCGTGCCGAATCCGAAACGCAGTTTCATATTCGTTATGCTTTCCTTTTCTGTACAGTCGGATTATTTCTTCCGCGCGACGACGGCCTTGATCTGCTCCTCGATGTGCTTGGCGGTCAGGCCGAAGCGTTCCTGCAGATAGCTCTGGGTGCCGACCTCGCCGAACTCGTCCTCAACCGCAACGCACGCGGCGGGAACCGGGCAGCGCTCGCCGAGCACTTCCAGCACGGTGTCATACAGACCGCCGTGACGGTTCGCGTTCTCCGCAACGACGACGGCGCCGGTCTTTTCGGCCCATGCAGCCACGGCGTCCGCGTCGATCGGCTTGATCGTGAAGCAATCGACGACCGCGACGGAGATGCCCTCTTTTTCGAGAGCGGCCGCCGCCTGCAGCGCCTCATGCAGCATAATGCCCGCCGCGAACACGACGGCGTCGGTGCCTTCGCGCAGCGTAACGGCCTTGCCGATCTCGAGCTCGCTGCCGTCCTCATAGATGCGGGCGAGCAGCTTTCTGCCGACGCGGATATACTTGATGCCCGGACGGTTCACGCACTGCTTCAGCACGGAGATGAGGCAGGTCGGGTCGGACACGTCGATGATCGTGGAGTGCGGCAGCACGTTGTACAGCGCGACATCCTCGAACGGCATGTGCGTGCCGCCGTTCATCGTGGCGGTGACGCCGGGGTCGGTGCCGATGACCGTGATATCGTTCTTGCCGTAGCCGCCGGACAGGAAGATCTGGTCATACATGCGGCGCGACGCGAACGGGCCGAAGGAGTGGATGATCGGCTTGAAGCCCGCGACGGCAAGACCTGCCGCCACGCCCGCCATGTTCGCTTCGGCGATGCCGCAGTCGATGGCGCGCTCGGGGTTCTTCTTCGCCCACTTCAGCGTGCCGGAGCAGCTCATCAGGTCGGCGTCGAGATAGATCGTGTCGGGATCGTTGTCCACGATCTCGGCAATCGTTGCACCAAGGACCTCTTTGCAAAGACGGGGGTCCATTTCTCCGTTATAAACGATCTTCTTCATGTTACGCCTCCAATGCCGCAAGCTCCGCTTTGAGTTCGGCGGTCCACTTTGCGTACCGCTCGTCGTTCACGGGCATGCTGTGGTTCATTTCGGTGTTCTCAACGTCCGCGATGCCGTGACCCTTCACGGTGTCCAGCACGATCGCATACGGCTTGTCGCCGCCCTTGCGGGTGCGCTCAAGCGCCTCGGCAATCGCCTCCACGTCGCTGCCGTCCACCTTAACGGTGTCGAAGCCGAACGCCTGCATCTTCACCACGAAATCGCCCTGCGGCAGCACCTCGTCGGTGTAGCCGTCCAGCTGACGCTTGTTCCAGTCAATCAAAACGACCAGATTGCCGAGCTTCTTCGCGCTGGCGAACATGTAGGACTCCCAGCACTGGCCTTCGTCCGATTCGCCGTCGCCGACGATCAAAAACGTGCGGCAGTTGCGGCCCTTCAGCTTGTCGCCGAGCGCCAGTCCCGCGGCCTGCGAGGTGCCCTGGCCCAAGGAACCGGTCGTCACGTCGACGCCGGGCGTCTTGTTGCGGTCGCAATGGCTCGGGAGCCGCGTGCCGCCGCGGTTCATCGTCAGCAGCTCTTCATAGGGGAAGAAGCCCTTGACGGCCAGCGTGCCGTATACGGCGGGGCCGGCATGACCCTTGGAGACGACGAGCTTGTCGCGCTCCGGCCACTTGGGGTTCTTGGGGTCATAGCGCATTTCACGCCCGTAGAGCACCGCGAGCACGTCGCCGATGCTCATCGCGCCGCCGATATGGCCGGAGCCGATGCCGTGGATCGCATCGAGCGCCGCCATGCGGATACGGACCGCAAGCGCCTGCAATGCTTTCTTTTCCTGTAATTCCATACTGTGTTTCCCTCTCTCCTTTATTTCAGCGGCAATGTAGAGCCGTGCCGCAAGGCTTTCACAACGGGCAGCTCCTCCCCGCTCAGGAAGCGGATCAACGCGCCGCCGCCCGTGCAGATGTAACCGATCTTATCGGTGAGCTTGTATTTTTCGGTCGCGGTGATGCTGTCGCCGCCGCCGAGCACCGTGAAGCCCTCGGTATCGGCCAGCGCCTGCCAAAGCGCCTTGGTGCCGTATTCGCTCGGCGCCTGCTCGAACACGCCCATCGGGCCGTTGACGAACACGGTCTTGGCCGCAAGGATGCGCGCGCGGTAGTCCGCCGCCGTCTCATGGCCGATGTCGATTGCGCCGATCTCGGCGGGAATTTCGCCGATCTTCGCTTCATGCCGCTCGCCGTCCGTCACCCACGCAAGGTCCGTCGGCAGAACGATCTTGTCGCCGTAGGTCTTATACAGCTCGCGCGCGACCTCGTAGTATTCGGTATAGTTCGATTTTTCGATAAACGCCGCGCTGCCCGCGCCGATGTCGTTGCCGAGCGCGATCAGGAAGATGTTCGCCACAAGGCCGCCGGTTAAGATCTCGTCGGCCACGCCGCGCTCCAAAACGGTCTTCATCATCTGGAACGCGTCGGAAATCTTCGCGCCGCCCAGCGAGAACACGCAGGGACGTTCGGGCTGCTCCATGACGGAGGACACGGTGCAGTATTCTTTTTCAAACAGGCGACCCATCGCGGAGGGCAGGACCTGCTCGAACCCGCAAAGGCTCGGCTGATCGCGGTGCGCCGCCGCAAACGCGTCGCATACGTACAGGTCGGCAAGCGGCGCCAGCTTTTCGACCAGCTGCGTCTTGGCCTGCTGCTCGTGCGTTAAGCGGAGCTTCATTTCAAAGAGCGTCTGCTCCTCGCTCATGAAGCGTACGTTATCCAAAAGCAAAATTTCGCCGTCTTGTAAACTGCGAATCGCTTCCCTCGCCGCCGGGCCGCAGACGTCGTCGATCCAACGGACTTCCCTATGGAGAAGTTCGGACAAGACCTTGGCATGGGGCTTGGTCGTATAAAAGTTTTTGTACTCAATATCGCTGCCCTGATGCGCCATGAGAACAACCTTGGCGCCCTTGTCGGACAGCTCACGAATTGTCGGCACGCAGGCCGTGATGCGGTTGACGCTTTTCAGCGTCCCCGCATCACGATCCACGGGTTGATTGATGTCTACACGGCACAGAACCGTTTTCCCGCGCACCGAAAGTTCGTCCAGCGTTCTGATTCCGAATCGCATGTGACAACCTCTCTTTTAACGCGTCTTATTTTTTGAATCTGCCGATGTGCAGATACTCGTTCGTCTTGGCGGTGCCTTCCTCGCGGGTGAGCTGCATCTTCATCGAAGCGCGGATCGCGTCGATGGTCTCGGGGATCGTGACGCTCTCCTGCGGGATGTTGATGGCATACATGATGTCGTTGCCGCTCTCGACGATGCTGTCCTCCCAAAGGCCGATCTCATACATATCGCCGCGGCGGTTGCCGAGATCACGCGCATACTTGAACAGGCTCGCATTGCCCTTGAAGCCCTCGTCGATGGTGACGGTGCGGATACGCGGATGCGCGCGGAACGCTTCGAGCGCCATCTCGCGGGTGATCTTCTTGCCGTCCTTTGCGGTGGCGAGCACGGTGATGATGTGGCCGTGCGTGACCGGCGTGTGGACGAGGATGCCCGTCGCTTGGATGTGCGGCATGATCGTCATGAGGTCAAGCGCCTGATGCGACGGCGCCTTGTCGATCTGCAGCGCGTTGGTGAGGCCGCGATGATAGTCGCCGGGATCCGCAACGCGGCGGATGATCGTGATGGCGACCTTTTCGAGCGGGATCACGCGGTCGAGGCAGTCTACCGTGCGGATGAGGCCGGTGGTGTTGCAGCTTGTCAGCTTCAGGTATTCCTGACCGACGCCCTTTTCATAGTTGGCATAGCCGTGGAAGAACACGTCCGCGACGGAGTTCTTTTCGCCGCCCTGGAAGATGGCCTTGACGCCGATCTTCTTATACAGCTCCTTGTTCTTTGCGCCGACGCCGCCGGGGGAGGAGTCGAGCATGATATCGACCTTGCGGCAAAGCTCCTCGAAGCTGCCCGCGACGGGGATATCATACTTGTCGAACGCTTCCCGATCCGCGCCGTCCACAAGGTACAGATCGTACTTCACGCCGTTCACGCCGATCATATCGTTCTCGCGCAGCGCGCGGATCGACAGGGTGGGCGCAAGGTCCGCGATGCCGACAAGCTCCATGTCGCCCTGCATCGCCACGCCGTCAGCGAGACGCTGACCGATGGTGCCGTAACCGGCTACACCGACTTTAATCTTTGCCATACCGAATTGCTTCCTTTCGTATACTTTCGATGTTCAGATTTCGTCCACGCGAACGGGGCGATTTTCCTTCAGAGACTTGTTGCACGCCAAGGCGAGCTTGATGGAAACGAGGCCGTCCTCGATGCCGGTCTTGGGCTGCTCGCCCTTCAGAATGCACTCGATGAACTCGCGGACCTCCGCCTGATAGGAGCCCATGTAGCGTTCGAGGAAGAACCACAGCGGCTTCTCGCCGGTCACGCCGTCCACGTTGGACAGGACGACGTTGGACGCGGTGTCGTTCTGCGTGGTCGCGCAGCCCTTGGAGCCGAACACCTCGCCGCGCTGATCATAGCCGTATACGGCCTTGCGGGAGCCGTCCACGGTCGCCAGAGCGCCGTTGGCAAGCTTCATCGTGATCGTGCAGGTATCCACGTCGCCGGCTTCGCCGATGGCGGGGTCGATCAGGCAAGCGCCCTGCGCATAGACCTCGACGACCTCCTGACCGGACAGGTAGCGTACCATGTCGAGGTCGTGGATCATCATGTCCATGAAGATGCCGCCGGAAACCGCCGCGTATTCAGCGGGTGGGGGCTCCGGATCGCGCGAGGAAACGCGAACGTACTGCACCTCGCCGATCTTGCCGTCCTCGACGACCTTGCGCAGCGCACGGTAGTTGTGGTCATAGCGACGGTTGAAGCCGACCTGATAGATCAGCTTTTTCGGGGACGCGAGCAGCGCCTTTTTGACCTCTTCGATCTTCTCAACGCTCTGGTCGATGGGCTTCTCGCAGAAAATGTGCTTGCCGGCGGCAATCGCTTCGAGGGAGATCTTTGCATGCAGGTTCGTGGATGCGCAGATCAGAACCGCGTCGATACGCTCGTCGTTCAGAATCTTGGTGTAGTCCTCATAGACGCCCTCGATGCCGACCGACTTTGCCCATTCCGCCACGGCGGGCTTCATGTAGGGATCGGCAATCGCAAGGATGTGCGCTTCGGGAACACCGGTGAGGATGCTCTTGGCGTGAACCTGTCCGATGCGGCCCGCGCCGATAATGCCAACGTTAATCATAGTTCTTCCTCCGTATGATGTTGAAATAATACCCTTTCGGGGAATTTCCGTTATGCTTCGGTATACGCCGCGCCCGCGCCGTCCACCAAGGACGCGTAGGTGCGTTGGATCTTCGCCCAGTTCTGGTCGCGGTCAAGCGCGACGCCGCGGCCGACGCCGGACACGATCAGGCCGACGCCCTTCTTCTGGATCGTCTCGCCGAATTCCCGCAGCAGCGCGGGCGCGCTGCCGGGCTGCGTCGAGCGGCCGTCGAAGATGATGTGTACGTATACGTTTTTGAGCCCCGCTTCCTTTGCCATATCGACCAGCGCCAGCGGATAGTCGATGGAGCCGTGCGAGGACTTCTTGGTCAGCAGCGCAAACAGATGCAGCGCCGTGCCGCGCTCCTTGACGGTCTTGAGCGTCTCCAGGAACACGGGGTTCTTGGCAAACGAGCCGTCCTTCATCGCGTTGTCCAGGCGCACATCGTCCTGCAGAACGACGCGGCCGGAGCCGAGGTTGATATGGCCCGCTTCCGAGTTGCCGGTTTTGCCCTCCGCAAGACCGACCGCGGGGCCGCTCGCTTCGAGCTCCGCCCACGGATAGTCGCGCAGCAGGCCGTCCCAGTCCGGCGTGCTCGCCGTGAAGATCGGGTTGTTTTCGGTGGGCGCGTCGAGGCCCCAGCCGTCGCAGATCAGAAGCAGCACCTTGCCCGTGTTCGCAAAGCGGAACAGCGGCTCACCGGTCATTTCCGCGGGCTGCTCGAGGCCCATGGCGGACAGCACCGTCGGGGCTACGTCGCAGAGCTTGCCGTGGTTTTTGAGCTTTTCGGTGCCCTCGCCGAGCGCGATGCAGGCGACAAGATTCGTCGTGTGCGAAACGTGCGGCTTTCCCTCCGGCGTATGCAGCACTTCGATGTTGCCGTGGTCTGCGGTCACAAGTACAGTATACCCCTTTTCGCGCGCGTGCGCAACCGTTTTTCCGACGTATTTGCTGATCGCTTCGCAGGCAACCGGCTTGGCGGCGTCGGACGAAGTGTGGCCGATCACGTCGCCGTTGGCGAAGTTCGTCACGATGAAATCATAGCCCTTGTCGATGCCTTCCTCCAGCTTTGCGGCAACCTCCGGCAGCTTCAGCTCCGGCACCGTCTCAAACGGCACGCCCTTGGGCGACGGGATGCGGAAATCGTCCTCGCCGTCGAACGGCTTCTGGTTGCCGCCGTTGAAGAAGAACGTGACGTGCGCATACTTTTCGCTTTCGGCAAGGTGCATCTGCGTCTTGCCGTTGGCGCTCAGCACCTCGGCGAGCGTCTTTTGCACCTTGGACGGCGCAAACGCGATCGGCAGGTACGTATATTTTTCGCTGTACATCGTGAGAATCACAAAGTCCAACGGCTTGAGCATTTCCCGTTCGAAGCCCTTGAAGTTCGGGTCGGTGAACGCGTCGGTCAGCTCGGTTTCGCGCTCGCCTCTGCGGCAGCAGAAGATCACGCCGTCGCCCGGCTTCACGGTTCCTTCCGCCTTGCCGTCCTTGTCCACTAAGTTCATCGGCTCGAAATGATACTCCGAACCGCCGTTCTCGTACAGCTTTTCGACCGCGCGGGCGAGTGCGTCGCCGCCGGACAGTTTGTATTCCGCCATGATTTTTCCTCCTATTACCATGAAATGAAACAATGATGCTTCTCAGTTGATGCGGGGCGTCGGGTCCTCGACCGTTTCGGGGCAGAACCTGCCCTCGCCGGGAAAGACCTTCAAAAGCTCGTCGAAGTGATGGATGATGCCGTCCGGCTTGTTTTCCTCGGTCAGCTTGAATTCCAGTCCGCCGGGGTACTCCGCGCCGATGGTGCCCGCAAAGTTCGACTGCTTGGCGCCGATGATGTCGCGCTTCAGATTGTCGCCCACAAACGCGCTGTGCTCGGGTCTTACGCCCGCTTCCTGCAGGGCGAGGAAGTAGATCGCGGGGTGCGGCTTGCGGAGCATCGTGACGCTCGACTGCTGCACCGTGCAGAACAGGTCGCGGATGCCGTCATGGTCGAGCCACTCGTCGATTTCGAGCGTGCCGATAAGGTCGCTGATGATGCCGACCTTATAGCCGCGCCGTCTCAGTTCCTTGACCGTCTCGATGCCCTTCGGCACGACGACGCGTTCACCCTTGGCGCGGCGGAAGCAGTAGGTCAGCTCCTTCGCATGCTTTTCGATGTGCGCCTTGTCAAGCTCCGGCACCAGCCAGCGCGTCCAGAGCATTTCCTCCGGCGCTTCGCACATGTATTTCAGCGCCCAGTTGCGGTAGGTATCATACCGCTTGTTGAGCAGATTATAGTAGTCGTCCGGGTCCATGTCGGTGCCGCAGATGTCGGCGATCCGCGTGCGCGCCTCGACGATGAACGGGCGGTTGTCCTCGTCCACGATGCGGAACGTGCCGCCGAGATCGAGGAAGATGGCTTCGATGTTTTCCTTCATCGTTATACCCTCCGAACCTTATCCCACGCGACGTGCGGCGCCTTCGGGAAGATCTCTTTCAGTTCGTTGAAATCGAAGATGACCGCGTCCGGGCGGTTCTCGTCGGTGATCTTCTCCTTGGCGAGCTTTTCGGGCGTGGTGTAAAGAATGAACATGCCGTAGCCCGCCAGACGCGTGCCCTCGACGTCGCGGTTCAGGTTATCCCCGATGTAGACGCAGCGTTCGGGCTTGACGCCGAGCAGGTCGCAGGCCTTGTTGGAGATCGCGGGGTCGGGCTTGCGGATGCCCTCGACGCAGGACAGCAGCACCGCGCCGAAATACTTTTCGAGATCGTCGTGCTTCAGCCAGCGCGGGATCTCCTGCGAGGTGACGAGGTTCGAGATGATGCCGAGCTTATAGCCGTTGGCATACAGATCCTTGATCGACTGCGCACCGTTCGGAGCGACGACGCGGCGGCCGTCCTTGTTGCGATACTCGATGGTCAGCTCGATCGCGTTCTTCTTGATCAGCTCGCGGTCGTATTCCGGGGTGAGCCACTTGGTCCAAAGCTCCTCCTCCGGCGCTTCCTTCATCGTCTCGAAGCACCATTTGCGGTAGCCCGCATAGCGGTAGTCGAGGAACTTGCAGAACTCGTCCGGGTCGCCCTTCTCGCCGCACATTTCGGCGATCTTGCGGCGGGCTTCGGCTTCAAATTCCGCGTCGCGCTCGACAAGGCGCAGCGTTCCGCCGAGGTCGTAAAAGATTGCATCAAATTCGCGTTCGTTTGCCATGATTAAGCCTCCTTGTTTTCATTGAGCGGCGGGAAGATATCCAAAAGCTCGGAAATACGCGTGATCGTGTAGTCCGGCTGCAAAATGATTTCCTGCGGTTCCTTTTTGATCGTGTCCGGCTCGTCGATGCGGACCATCGTACTAAAGCCCGCCTTGCGCGTGCCCTCGACGTCGCGGATCGGGTTGTCCCCGACGTAGGCGCATTGCTCCGGCTTCTTGCCGATGGCGCGGCAGGCGAGGAAATAGATTTCCGGGTCGGGCTTACGGAGCCGCACCTTGGAGGACAGGATCACGGCCTTGAAGTAGTGCGCGACGCCGTCGGCGATCATCCAGTCCGGAATCTCGGTCTCGGTGATCGTATTCGCAATGATGCCGAGAGTGTAGCCGCGGCGATCCAGCTCGATGATCGTGGATTTCACATCGTCGC
>JAFUDD010000080.1 GCA_017459315.1 Clostridia bacterium
GGCTCTCCCCTGCTTTTCGCTTGTGATGCACTTGGCGATCATCGGAGACTGCGTGGCATGGAAACCGGAGATCGCGCCGCAGGCGACCGTGACGAACATATACGGCCACACCGGCAGATCCTTCGGATGGAGGTTTTGCAGCGTCAGTTCGGGGATCGTATAGCCGCCGATAAAGATGCCGCCGAGCACGCTGACGGCCATGACGATCAGAATGATGCCGAACACCGGATAGAGCTTGCCGATCAGCTTGTCGATCGGCAGCAGCGTCGCCGCCACATAGTAGAGCAGAATCACGACGATCCAAAAGGTCTCGTTCATGAAGCTCGGTGTCAGGCGTGCGATCAGCGCGGCGGGGCTGTTGACAAATACCGTACCGGTCAGCACCAGCAGTACGACGGAGAAAATGCGCATGATCCATTTTGCCACCGGGCCGAGATACAGGCCCGACAGCTCGGCTATCGAAGCGCCCTCATGCCGACTGGAGATCATGCCGCAAAAGTAATCGTGTACCGCGCCGCCGAGGATCGAGCCGAGCACGATCCACAAGAACACCACGGGGCCGAAGCAAGCGCCCATCAGCGCGCCGAAGATCGGGCCGGTGCCCGCAATGTTCAGCAGCTGCACCAAAAAGGCTTTCCACGGCTTCATGGGGACGCAGTCCACCCCGTCGTTGATGGCAACGGCGGGCGTCTGCCGGTCGTCCGGGCCGAACACCTTTTCCACGATCCGGCCATACACCAAAAAGCCGATCAGCAGCACCGCAAGGGAAATGATCAGAGAAATCATGTCTGTTTCTCGCTCCTTCCGAAAACTCTCACTTTTACTGCATTATAGTGCGAATCCGGTTTTGTTTCAATCGGTTTTTCGTGTGATGCGAGTAAGGAAAAAGGGAGGCGCAGCGTGCGTCTCCCCTGTTCGTTTGGATTTACCGTTTTTCGACCGACAGCGTAAGCTCGGTGCCGTTGATGCTCCATGCCTTTTCATAGCCGGAAAGGGTTGGACGCACCTCGTCGGCGAGCGTGTCGGACGCGATCTGCGCTTTGTTCTTTTCCAGCAGCGCGGCAAGCGCGGAGGCCGGATCGTAACCGATGGTGATATGATCGGCGACCTCGAAGCCCGCTTCCTTGCGCATGGTCTGGAGCTTGGAAGTGATCTCGCGGACATTGCCCTCCTCGATCAGCGCCGGCGTCAGGTTCGTATTCAGCACGACGGTCACTCCGTTGTCGCTTTCGGAAACGAACCCCGCCTTCTGCTGTGCGGACACCAACACATCGTCCTTGCCGAGGGTGACGGTCGTGCCCTCGAGGTCAAACGAGTAGTCCTCGCCGCGGTTATGCGCGGCTACGATGGCGTCGCCGACGCTGTCCTGCGCGAGATACGCCGACAGCTTCTTTAAGAGCTTGCCGTAGCGCGGCCCCAAGGTACGAAGCTGCGGCTTGGTCTGATAGCTGATGAAGCCCGAAGCATCCTCAACAAACGTGACCTTCTTGATGTTCAGCTCGTCGGCCACAATCGCTGTCTCGGCATCGGTCAAGGCGTCGCCCTGCACGAACATTTCGGCCAGCGGCTGACGGATCTTGGCGGACGCGGTGTTGCGCGCGGCGCGGCCGAGCGTGACGATATCGAGCACGCGCTCCATGCCTGCTTCGAGCTCGGCGTCGATAAAGCTCTCATCGGCCACCGGGAAATCGCACAGATGCACTGATTCGGGCGCGGTCTGATCGACGGTGCGCACCATATTCTGATACATCGCTTCGCTCATGAACGGCACGAACGGCGCGGACAGCAGCGACAGCGTTTTCAGCACGGTGAACAGTGTCATATACGCCGCTTCTTTATCGTCGGTCATTTCCGAGCCCCAATACCGGTCACGGCAGCGGCGCACGTACCAATTGGAAAGCTCGTCCACGAACGCCTGCAGCTCGCGGCCCGCCTCGGTGATGCGGATGTTCTCCAGATCGTCGTCCACGGTCTTGATCAGCGTCTGCAATCTTGACAGGATCCACTTATCCATCAGCGTGAGATTCTCGCGCTTCAGCTCATGCTGTGTCGGATCGAACTTGTCGATATCCGCATAGAGGATGTAGAACGCATAGGTGTTCCACAGCGTGGACATGAACTTGCGCTGATACTCGGATACGTTCTCACCGGAGAAGCGCGACGGCAGCCACGGCGCCGAGGCGGTATAGAAATACCAACGGACGGCGTCCGCGCCCTGCTTGTCCAAAACGTCCTTCGGCGCGACGACGTTGCCGATGTGCTTGGACATTTTCTTGCCGTCCTTGTCGCAGACGAGGCCGAGCACCAAGCAGTTTTCAAACGGCGCCTTGTCGAACAGGCACGTTGCGATGGCGAGCAGCGTATAGAACCAGCCGCGGGTCTGATCGACGGCTTCGGAAATGAAGGCCGCCGGATACCGCTTTTCAAAGATCTCCTTATTCTCGAAAGGATAATGCCATTGTGCAAACGGCATCGAGCCGGAATCGAACCAGCATTCGATCACGACGGGTTCGCGCTTCATGCGCTTGCCGCACTCGGGGCAATAC
>JAFUDD010000007.1 GCA_017459315.1 Clostridia bacterium
ATATAAGACTGAGCTGCCGTCGTCCGTCAAAGCGTCCGAAGCTGCCGAACTCGGTGTGAGCCTTCTCAGTTATAAGCCCTCCAATCATCTGGCAAAAGCCTACGCAAGCTTGGTAGAAGAGGTGCTTGCGCATGAGCAACAGTGAAAACAAAGAACTCTTTTCCGGGCTGACATTCGATCAGATGCTCGGTCTGGAAGACCAGTCTCCGGACGGCAAACCATTGGAACTGGACATTGATACGCTTCTCCCCTTTCCGAATCAGCCGTTTCATCCGTACCAAGAGGATGAGATGGAAAAGATGGTCGAGAGTATCAAAGAGAACGGCGTCATTTCCCCGATTGTTGTGCGTCCGAAAGAGGATGGCATATACGAGATCATCTCCGGGCATAACCGTGTAGAAGCATGTAAGCGAGCCGGATTCACTGCCGTACCGAGTTTCGTCCGTGAGGTGGATGACGATACAGCCGTGATTCTCATGGTGGACAGTAATCTTCGGCAGAGGGAAGAACTGTCTGATATAGAGAAAGCGAAAGCGTATGAGTTAAAAATGAACGCGATGAAGCGCAGCGTTGGTCGAAAGTCAAAAAATGTGTCCCAAGTTGGGACACAAAAAAGGACAGATCAAATTATAGCAGAGCAGACAGGTGATAGTCGCAATCAAATACAGCGTTATATCCGATTAACCAAACTTATTCCCTCTTTGCAAGATATTGTAGAAAAAGGCAAACTTGCTTTCAACCCCGCGGTTGAACTCTCCTATCTTGACCCCGCCGACCAAGCCGTCGTTCAGGAAGTCATGGAACGTGAGGAAACCGCGCCTTCTTTATCCCAGGCACAAAAACTTAAGAAAATGGCGAAAGACGGTACGATCACCGATCAGCGTATCGACGAGGTGCTGACTGTTGAAAAGCCCATGTACGAAACGATTACGTTTCGTTTCAATACCGTCGAAGAGTATTTCCCCAGCGGAACCACCGGCAAGGAAATGCAGGACATTATTCTCAAGCTGCTGAAAGACTATCAGAAAAGTTGGCAAAAGCAACGACAGCAGGAGGTGGAAAGATGAGACGCTATCTATTAAATGAGCCATCGGTTCTATCCCCGGATTACCCCATGGGATTGACAAGCGCAATCCATTTTCTCAGCATAAACGGTTATATCATCGGCAAGCAGCTGAACTATAACAAACTGACAACGGATGCGGTTGAGCTGGCAACGGAACTCTTTTTCTCGGATATAGAAAAGATGTCCTCGACATTCCTTGTTTGTGAGGCAAAAGGCGATGTTGCCGAGTGTTATGAGCTTGTTCGAGCATTGTATCGACGGCATCGAATCCGGCTGCCCGAAAAGATACGCGCGTTTGCCGCTGTTCCGTGGCTGTGGAAGGAATATCTTCGGATGGTCACGAATCAACTGACCATTCTTCTTGACGTGTGCGAGGAGAGTGATCAAATCTATGAACTGGAAGAATATGAAGAATGAACCGTTTTGCAGGCGATTTCGCCTTTTACGACCGGCTCATGCGCGAGATCCCTCATTTCGATAAATCTCCGCGTGAGATCAAAGACGACCATTGCTTAACCTGCGATGGCTACAATCCTAAAACCCGCAGATGCAGATTCTGCGAATGTCAATACGACAAACCGCTTCCGAAACACCGGAAGTGATTTTTATTTTCAAAGAAAGGAATCTCACTATCCCATGAAGCGAACTTTGACAAAGATTCTGGCACTTGTGCTGTGCCTGATCTCCCTGTTCACGTTTCTCCCTACTCCGTCCGCTTTTGCTGACGAAGCCTATCCGCAGAACGTGACGATCGAATCCGAAAAGAACAACGCTTTCGATTACCTCGAATACTACAGTTCCGGTAAATGGAAAGACCTCAACACCCCGCGCCACTGGGTCGAATCCACCGGTCAGGTCTGCTATTGTATCGAACATTCCGAAGGGAATCCGCATGGCGCATCGTATACGGCTACCGCACCGTCGCAGGTGTTCTCGGCCAATACGCTTGCAGGCTTGCAGACCATCCTGATGTATGGCTACCCCTGCAACGTGCCGGATGGTTTTACGGAAGACGAGGCCAGACAAGCGACCGCCAATGCGATCCGTTTCTGGTTGAGTGAAAACGGCGAACCGGGCTCTTACAGTTTCACCAACCGCAAAGCCCATCCGACGTATATCCGCGCCAAGAAGGGCTACGAACACGTTCTGACGTGGGCCGACGAGCTCTTGCAAATGGCGCGTGACAAGAAAACGCTGTCTCACAACATTGAGTTCACGCCGAGTGCTCTGACGCTGACCAAATCCGGCGATAAGTTTACGGGACAAACCACGGTCAAGCTCACGAACATAAACAGCGGCTATACGCTCGATACCTCCGCGCTCCCTGCCGGCGTCACCGTAACCGGCTATTCCGGTACGAAAGGCGAAGTACTCACCATTACCGCACCGTCTTCCGCTGCCGGCAAGACCTTCAACCTCACCGCAGCAGGAAAAGATACGAGAGCGTTGCAGAACATCACGGCGTATATTCCTGCAAAAGATTCTCTTCAGAAGATTTTCCTCTGCGCGACCACCGTGCAGGTCGTCGCCAATGCGTCGATCGGCGTCAATACGCCCGCTACCGGCGCGCTGCAGATTAAAAAGCACGGCACGAACAATACACCGCTTGCCGGTGTGAAGTTCGCGGTATATTCCGACGCAGCGTGCACCAAGAAGGTGACCGAAGTCACCACCGGCAACGACGGCGCAGTGCTGATCGACAATCTCGACGGCGGCACCTATTACGTCAAAGAGATCGCCACGGTCAAGCCGTATGTGATTGACGGCCTGGTCAATACCGTTGTCGTGAAGGCGTCGGAAACCGCGAAACTGGAGGTTTTCAACGAAACCGCCAAAGGGCAGATTCGTATTACCAAGCAGGCGGAAACCCTTGTCAGCACGACCGCATCCAAAACGGAGTTTGGTCAGCTGCACCGACCGAACTATCAGACCGCAGGACTTCCCGGCTGCACCTTTGTCGTCAAGAACAGCGCCGGAACCGTTGTAGCAACGCTCACTACGGACAGCAACGGGTATTGCGAGACGGGACTTCTTCCGTTCGGCCAGTATACGGTGCAGGAAAGCAATGCTACCGTAGGCTATACGGTCGATGATTCCGTCCGGACGGTCTATCTTGAATACAAAGATCAGTATACGCCGATCGTCTACGGCGATGTTGCCGTCACGAATAACCGCATCCCGACTTCGCTGAAAGTAAAGAAGATGACGGATTTCTTCAACACTTCAAACATGAAGTTTGAGGCAAAACCGTTGGAAGGAGCTATCTTCGGCTTGTATACAGCCGAAGTGATCGGAATCATCCCGAAGAATACACTTGTCGATCTTTTGACAACCGGTGCAGACGGTACAGCCGTCTCCACCTCTACGCTCCCGTTCGGCAAATACTATTTGCGGGAATTAAAGGTTCCTGATAATACAATCCATCTGCTGGAAGAATCCTTCCCGCTGGAGATCAAGGGTAACAACACCGATTATGTGAAAAACCCGATCTGGAACGAACGATTCAAGGGCAACATCGCAGTCTGGAAATCGGATGCGAATGACGAAGGACGGATGCTCGCCGGCGCGCAGTATGAAGTCCGCGACGCTAAGGGACTGCTGTATTGCACCATGACGACCGATAAGGACGGCTATGCTCTGTCGATTGATTTGCCTGTCGGGACCTACTACGTTCGCGAGGTCGTGCCGCCTGCCGGTTTTATCCTTTCCGATGAAGTATTCGAGGTTCATCTGACAACCGATGATAAGAATACACTGGTATACGAGCGCACGAACGAATCCAACAAAGTCACTCTCCGTAAGAGTGATCTGACCACCGGTAAGCCTGTTCCGGATGCTGTGATCCAGATCAAAAACAGCAACGGCGATGTGATCTTTGAAGGCGAAACCGATGCGAATGGCGAAATCATTTTGACAGAGCTTCCGGCAGGTAAATACACCTACCACGAAACCGTTGCTGCCGAGGGGTTCGCGATCAACGAGGAAACCTTTACGTTCGAGGTCGATTACTACGGCCATGTGACGGGAACAACCGAGATTACGGACGAGCCGATCTGTCTGCAGATCGATAAGGTGGATCTCTTTACGAATCAGCCGTTCCCGTTTGTCGAGTTCCGCCTGGTCGATCAGGACGATCAGACGATCCGGACAATCTTTGCGGAGCGCGAAGAGACACCCGCAGGCCGGAGCATTGTCATCTCGGACAACAACAGCTACCGCGTCTGGGCAAAGGATGGCCAGGACACGTTCGCCGTGGATGAAAACGGTCATATGGAGTTCCGGTATCTGCCGGCTGGGACCTACCGTCTGGTCGAGGTGACGCCGAGCGGATATATTGCCGAAGAGGAAGTATCTTTCACGCTGACCGACCGTGACAGCACAAGCAATCCGAAGATCGTAACCGTAGAGAACAAGCCTACCGGCGTGAAGATCAAGAAGGTAGATGCGGCATCCGGTAATCCCCTGATGGGTGCCGGCTTTGCGATCAAGGTCAAGGGAGTTAACAACTTTGAAACGCTGACCTTCCGCGCGCTGGGAGATGGTTCGTATTTCTGCGATCCGAACGGCACGGTCACGGAGATGATGGTAGACGGTATGGGCGAAATCACCATGTATGGACTCCCGCTCGGGGACATCTGGGTCGAGGAAACCACCACGCCGGACGGTTACTTCCCGATCTCGGCACAGAAGCTCTCCGTCACCAAGGAAATGAGTTCCATCGAGCCGTACACCCTGACGATCAAGAACAGCAAGTTCGTCAAATTGGGACTTG
>JAFUDD010000081.1 GCA_017459315.1 Clostridia bacterium
CCCATTCGGATTCGGTTTTTGTATCAATTTCAATATCCGACAGAGTGGCCGACTCTGTATCCTTAGGAAGCTCCAATATCTCGTTCATAGCATCAGCTTCGGATGCGGCGTTATCAATAGTTTCCTCTTTTGCAGGATCCGTTGCTTCCTCCGCCTTTTCCGTTTCCTTCGGCTTGTCCGTATCGGGAACGGGTTCATTCGGATCGCGGCGCAGCTCCTCCATCATCTTCATTTTTTGCTTTAGAGAAGCATTTTGGAGCTTGTGCTGCAAAACAAGATCCGGCGCATCATCGACCGGCACATAACGATCCTGTTCGACGACCTCACGCACCTCGACGATATCGCTGCCCGCCTGAGAGAGCTTGCGGCCGTGATTGTACATCAATAGCGAAAGCAGCAGAAAGACGACGATCTCCACGCCGAACACGATGCTTGCCCGCAGAACAAGCGGCAAAAAGAGCTCGTCCAGCATACGGATCATGGCAAACGACGGCTCGAATACCCAGTTTAGGCTGTTATACGTTTCCACCGTCATGCCGCCGGATAAGTAAGTGATCAGTGAATCCGGGAAAATAATGAAATGGAACACCGTCCAAAAACTGTTGAAATCCGAGATCGCCCAGATTGCCGCTGTCGCCATGACACCGGCAAACAGAAGCGTACCGATCAAAAAGCCTGCGCCGGTTGCGCGGAGGCGCGTATTGTGCCTTCCGAAAAATACGATAGCGGCCAGCAGGCCGAGCGCAACAGCCATGCCGACGATGACGAACGCGGTCAATCCTCGCCAAAGCGCACGAACTTCTTCCATATGGACGACTTCTTTTGTGTGGAAGAACAGGTCATCCACTTCCACGCCGTCCATCATGACGGATACCTTGATGTCGTCCCGATTGCCGCGCATGTAATTGAACAGCGCCATGGTCGCCTTGCTGAGATCGGGGATCGTCATGCCCATTTCCTGATCGGTGCCGAGCGCGGCATACTGGTCCTCGATAAAGTCGGTATCGCTGACGATCACAGATACGCCGATAAAGCCGATGCCGAAGAGCAGGAGAATGCATGCGACCGCCGCGGCAAAGCGTATCAGCCCTGTCTTCGGCTTTTTAGCCGGTTTTGCTTCCGGCAGATCGGCGGTTGTGTTTTCCTTATCCATAATATTGTTCATTCCGTTACCGGTTCCTTTCGATAAAACGCGTTGCCGCCAACAAACTCGCGCAGAATACTGGTCGGAGGGATCTCGTCCTCGACGGCGGCATCGCTGATATAGTTCAAAAACTTAATGATATTCAGCACTTCATCATAACACGGTTCTCCCGGCGAGACGGCGGATAAAAGCGGATAGATATGCTTTTTCAGCACACAAAGCTCATACACCAAAGCGGTATTCATGATCGCGTCTGCGCTCTCCTGATACGGGAAAATCCAACGACGCTCGCCGCGCTGCACGCTTTCCCACATGCCGAGCGTCCGCTCGATGGATGAGCCGCGCGTGAGATAGTCGCGTACCATGCGCCGCAGCAAACGAACATCCGTCGTCGGAATTCGGTTATGATCGTCCAGATTAATGGTCGTCAGTGCGGAAACAAACAGTTTGAAAACGCGTTTTTTGTCGATGGCCGGCGTCAGCAAGGCAGGATTTAAGGCATGCAGTCCTTCGATAATCAGGATCGCATCGTCCTTTAACGTCACCTCATGCCCGTTATACAGGCGCGACCCTGTGGCAAAATCGAACGTCGGAATCTCCACCGTTTTTCCGTCCAGCAATGCCTCCAAATCCCGATTGAACTGCGGCACGTCGATCATGTTCAGATGCTCATAATCAATCTGCCCGTTCTCATCCGGCTTGACATATTTCCGGTCGATATAATAATCATCGAGCGAAAGCAGGATCGGGGACTTGCCGAGCACGCGCAGCTGTGTCGCCAAGCGGTTGGCGCTCGTCGTTTTGCCGGAGCTTGACGGCCCTGCGATCAATACAGCCTTTGCCCCGCGCTGAAAAATCATCGTGGCAATCTCCGCAAACCGACGCTCATGTAGAGCCTCGTTGACCCGGATCAGTTCACGAACCTTGCCATCCTCGACCATCGCGTTCAGATCGGACACCGTCGTGCAGCGCATCAGCTGTCCCCAACGCTCGCTTTCCTCGAATGTGGCAGCAATGTGCGGTGAATACACATACCTTGCGGCAATATCCACATCCCGCGCAGACGGGCGCAAAAGGAACAGGCCGCCGTCCCGATATTGCAGATCGAACACCTTGGCATACCCGGTGGACGGGCACATCTCGCCGTAAAAATAATCGGCGTAATCGTCATGACAGTACACATCAAAATAAGTAAACTTTCGCCAGATCAGCAGCCGTACCTTGTCTGCCTGTCCGTCGCGCTCGAACAAATCAATCGCGCTGCGGATATCCATACGTTTCCGTTCCAGCGGATAATCCTCCGCCACAATAGCACGGCATTTTTCACGAAGGCGCTCTACGTCCTCCTCACCGAACGGCTCATCGCTGACAATTTCAATATCCAGGCCAGCTCCGATTGCGTGATTTACGCGCGCCTTGGCGTTCGGAAACAGTTCCCGCATGGCAAGGAAGAATACAAACAGCAGCGTGCGTTCATAGACCGCTTTGCCGCGTGCCTCATCATAGCGGATCAAGGAAACCTTGCCTGCGCCGTTTCGGATCGCACGGCGAAGGCGCTCCGTGGACGGTGCGTTATCCTCGGAAACGCCGCGCAAGGGCGCATAATTCAAGGTAAAGACTTCGCCCGCTATATCCGCCGCAAGCGGTCTTGTTTTTAACGAATCTGTGTCCAATCCAAGCTGCCGGATCAAATCCACCAGTCTATCGCCGGCATGGGCCTCTATGCTATGCCCCTCGATCGTAATTTGCATGACGTTTCCTCCGTTTCCCATATAGATAGATTCAGTATAACAAAATAATCTCTCCGAAACAAGTCACCACTTGACGAGTTCACAAAAAGCTAATATAATAGGGTGCGTAAAAGGGAGTAGCACCGCCGCAAGGCGGGACCGTTTGCGTCAGCACGAACAATTCGTTCCGCAGCGGTATCAAATCGCAAGACTTTTATGCATTATTTGTATGCATGGAGGCCTTGTTTTCTTTTTGCTTTTATGTATGCAGGCTGATTTGAAAGGAGAAAAATGTATGCTTGTCCCTGTTTTACTGTTTCTGCTTGGCTTTGCTCTTCTGATCAAAGGCGGCGATTGGTTTGTTGACGGCTCCGTCGGCATTGCGCATCGGTTCCATCTGCCGGAGCTTTTGATCGGCGCGACCATCGTATCCATCGGTACAACGCTGCCGGAAGTCATGGTTTCCAGTCAAGCTGCCATCGAGGGCAATGCCGGCATTTCCTATGGCAATGCCATCGGCTCGATCATCTGCAATACTGCTTTGATTGCCGCTCTGACCGTTGCCGTGAAGCCCGGCTCGGTCAATCCCAAGACATTCCTGCTCCCCACTGTATTCTTTTTCTTTGCGGCCATTTCGTATTCGGTTATCGCATGGACAAACGGCACATTCGAACGTTGGATGGGAATTGCTTATCTTCTTGTGTTCGTCGCTTACATGGTGATCTCCACCATGCACATGAAAAAGCATCCGGAGCTTGCAGAAGACGACGGCGGTGAAGAGCAAGAATCCAAGCCTAAGGCACTTTGGTTGGAAATCGTCCTGATGGTCATCGGCGCAGCTGCCATCGCCATCGGCGCACGGCTGCTTGTTGATAACGGTACCTTGATCGCGCAAGCGCTCGGCGTACCCGACAGTGTCATCGGC
>JAFUDD010000082.1 GCA_017459315.1 Clostridia bacterium
CCGACCCGACGACGCCGGAGGCAAAGCATATCCGGACCGTGGACGGCACGCCGCACCGCAGCTATATTCTCGAAACCGATCAGTACGAACCGTTCACGTGGCGGGAGCAGGTGACGCTGTGGATGCAGCAGCTCCCTTGGACGGTGCGCGCCTTGGTGCTGTTGCCGCTGTGGGGGATCGGGGAGACGCTGACCGTGCTCGTTTCGGCGTTCTTTGCGTCGCCGCTCGGCCGGGCGCTTGTGCATTTTCTGCTTGCCGCGGCGGTGCTTGCAGGACTGTTTGCGCTCGTTTGGAAGCTGCTGTTTCCCGATGTGCCGCTGTCCAAAATCTTCAATAAAAAGACGCTCCCGTGGCTGATCGGCGCGGCGGCGCTGTTGACCGCGGTGGACTTCCTCTTGGGGCGCGTGTGGGACGAATGGCATATCGTCCGCATCGTGATCATGGCGGTGCTCGGGTTCGGCGTGATCGCCCTTTTATGGTATCGCATCTGCCAAAAGCTGCCCGGGCCGATACGCAGAAAGAAGAAGGTCGAGCTGTACGTGGCGTGACGTGCCAAAAGATGCAACAAAGTTGTAATATTTTGGCATTCGGGCGTTTGAAACCGCATGGGTTCCTTGACCGGCAACCGCGAAAATGGTATACTGCAAACGAAGGAAGCCGCGGACAAGGCGGCTTTTCCGTTCAGGAGTAGCGTCATGTCGGAAAAACAAGGTCTTTTGCTGTATCTGCCTGCCATCGACGAGCTGGATTTTCGCCGCCGTTTACTGGCCGATCCGGAAACGATGTCCTATAATCACGCCTGGGGCGGCACGATCGACTTCCCGGAATCGGAATGGGCGGGCTGGTATGCGCATTGGGTGCTGCAGCACCGCGATAAACGCTTCTATCGCTACCTCAAAACCGAGGACGGCACGTTCGTCGGGGAGGTCGCCTATCACTTCGACCCGAAGTGGGGCGGCTTTATGGCCGACGTGATCGTGAAGAGCGAGTTTCGCGGACGCGGCTATGGCAAGGCGGGCTTGGAGCTGCTTTGCGCAGCGGCCAAAATGCGCGGCATTACGGTGCTCTACGACGATATCGCCATCGACAATCCGGCGATTGAAATGTTCCTTGCGGCGGGCTTTTTCGAGGTCGCCCGAACCGACAAAATCATCCTTTTGAAGAAAGACCTATGATCCGAAAATCCACCCCCGAAGATTATCAAACGCTTTTGCGCCTCTACGCCGTTGCGCGCGAGGCAATGAAGCAAAGCGGCAACCCGACCCAATGGGGCGAGGACAGGCCGTATCCCGCCCGCATCGAGGCCGATATCCAAACCGGTATCGGCTATGTGATTGAGCGCGACGGGCGTGTTTGCGGCGCGTTCGCGCTGCTGCAGGAACCGGAGCCGACCTACGCGCATATCGACGGCGCTTGGCTGAACGATAGCCCCTATGTCACGCTGCATCGCGTGGCAAGCGACGGTACGGCGCGCGGCGTGATGCACGAAATGCTCGCGTTTGTCGACAGCGTATGTCCGTGCATTCGCATCGACACGCACGAGAACAACCGCATCATGCAGCATATTCTGCAAAAAGAGGGGTTCACGTACTGCGGCGTCATCACGCTGGCGGACGGCGCGCCGCGGCTGGCGTATCAGCGGTGCAGAACGAGCGAAAGGAACGTCGAATGATCACCGTATCACCCATTCAGATCCCGGCGCTGCCGACCGCAAGGCCGCGCCGTTTGTATGTGTACACCCCGGACGGGTACGAAACCGACGAGCGCCGCTATCCGGTGCTGTATATGTTCGACGGGCACAACGTATTTTTCGATGCGGACGCGACCTACGGCAAAAGCTGGGGCATGAAGGAATATCTCGAAGCGCATCGAACGCCGCTGATCCTCGTTGCGTTCGAGTGCAATCCGGAGGGGGTTCGGCGTCTGTTTGAATACAGCCCGTGGGACTTTTCGGTGCCGCGCCGGTTTTATGCGGACGGCACGGTCAAGGGGCTCGGCAAGGTGACGATGGACTGGCTTGTCAACGAATTGAAGCCGATGATCGACCGGGCCTACCGCACGCTGCCGGATCGCGAGCACACGCTGATCGCGGGCAGCTCGATGGGCGGCTTGATGACGATTTACGCCCTGACCGCGTACAACGACACGTTTGCCAAGGGCGCGGCGCTGTCGCCGTGCTTGTGGGACAATCCGAGCAAGCTGGCAAAGCTGCTGAAAACGCCGCTGCTTTCGCCCACGATGCTCTACATGGATTACGGCGAAGCGGAGGACGACGGCGACCGGCGGCCCCATGCCGCGATGTTCCGCGCGGCTGCCGCGTTCACGAAGGCGGGCGGCTCGGCTGCGGCGCGAAGCGTGCCGAACGCACAGCACAGCGAAGCATATTGGGAGCAGCGCATCCCGATCTTTATGGACTATCTTTTGGGGTGATCGCCATGTTCGGACGCAAAAAACCGACGGTGCCGCGTTACGACGCCGAAAAGCAAAAGCCGATCCTGCATAAAAGCATCTGTACCGGCGAAACGACCGCGGGCTTTATGGATCTGCACGGCGGCAAGTACCACGAAATCACGCTGATCCAAAGCGACCGCGATCTGAAGCGGTTCATGGAGGATTACGGCATCGACGACGTGCCGGAAACGAAATATTGAGAGACGAAAAAGGAGAGGATGCTGCATCCCCTCCTTTTGGTTTACGGTGCCTTACGCGTTCAGCAGGAACGCATAGTAGGCCTTGACCGCTTCATACAGGTCGGCCTTGCTGATGATCTCCCACGGCGCGTGCATCGACAGAACGGGCACGCCGCTGTCGATCACGTTCATGCCGTACAGTGCGCAGATATAGGCGATCGTGCCGCCGCCGCCCACGTCGATGCGGCCGAGCTCTGCGGTCTGGAAATTGACCTTGTTGTCGTCCATGATCGCGCGCAGACGCCCCATATATTCGGCGTTTGCGTCATTGCTGCCGCTCTTGCCGCGCGAGCCGGTGTATTTGTTGAAGCACACGCCCCGGCCGAGGTACGCCGCGTTCTTCTTCTCGAACACGGACGCATACATCGGGTCATAACCCGCGCTGACGTCACAGGACAGCATACGGCTGTTTGCGAGCGCGCGGCGAAGCTTCAGCTCGGAATATTCGCCCGTGCGATCCATCAGCTCGGCGACGGCGTTTTCAAAGTAATGCGCCTGCATACCGGTCGCGCCGACGCTGCCGATCTCCTCCTTGTCCGCGAGCAGACAGCAGCAGGTATAGGCGGGGATATCGGTCAGCTTCAGCATCGCTTCGACCTCGGCAAACGCGCAGACGCGGTCGTCGTGGCCGTAGCCGAGCACCATGCTGCGATCCAAGCCGAAATCACGGCTCTTGCCCGCGGGCACGACTTCGATCTCCGCAGAGAGGAAGTCCTCCTCGTCCATATCGTACTTTTCCTTCAAAATCGCAAGGATCGCCGCCTTCACCGGCTCCTTCTCCGCGCCCGCAAGCGGCTTGCCGCCCACGATCACATCCAGGTCTTCACCCTCGACGACGGTGCTGCCCTTCTTTTCCATCTGCTGCTGCGAGAGGTGGATCAAAAGATCGGAGATACCGACGACGGGATCGTTCTCGTCCTCGCCGATCACGACCGGGACGACCGTGCCGTCCTTCTTGGCGACGACGCCGTGCAGCGCGAGCGGCAGCGTGACCCATTGATACTTTTTGATGCCGCCGGAGTAGTGCGTATCGAGGTACGCGAGGTCGGTGTCCTCATCCAGCGGGTTCTGCTTCAGATCCATGCGCGGGCTGTCGATGTGCGCGCCGATGATGTTGATGCCCTTTTCCATCGGCTCGCGGCCGATCACGTAGAGCTGCACGGCCTTGCCCATCGTGTTGACATAGACCTTGTCGCCGGGCTTTAACGCGCCCGCGTCATTCAGATTCACATAGCCTGCGGCCTCAGCGCGGCGGATCGTCTCCGCGGCGCATTCCCGCTCGGTCTTGCTCTGATCGAGATATTCGCGATACGCGCTGCCGAGCGCCATGACCTCGGCTTCGGTCTCGGCGGAATAGGTTGTCCAAGCGTTGACTCGTTCCATAGTTGCCTCCTGTTTTCCTTCGTTATCCCAAAGTATATACGATACGGCGCGGAAAGTCAAAGCGCAATCCGGCCTATTTTGCGGCTGCCGGTCGATTTGACACGATTTTTGCGTAAAAAAAGCACACCCGTAGGTGTGCTTGGAGAACTGTGTTTGTCGCAAACGGTCTGTGCTTATGCTTTGCCGTTGCAGCCGAGGACGTCGACGATCTTGTGCTGGACCATCTTCTTGATCGCTTCGCGGCCGGGCTTGAGGTACTGGCGCGGGTCGAAGTGATCCGGATGCTCCGCAAAGTGCTGACGGATGGAAGCCGTGAGCGCAAGGCGCAGGTCGGAGTCGATGTTGATCTTGCAGACCGCCATACGGGCAGCTTCTCTCAGCTGAGACTCGGGGATGCCGACCGCGTCGGGCATCTTGCCGCCGTACTGGTTGATCATCTTGACAAACTCCTGCGGGACGGAGGAAGAGCCGTGCAGAACGATCGGGAAGCCCGGGAGACGCTTTTCGACTTCCTTGAGGATGTCGAAGCGGAGGGGCGGGGGAACGAGCAGACCGTTCTCGTCGCGCGTGCACTGCTTGGCGGTGAACTTATACGCGCCGTGGCTCGTGCCGATGGCAATGGCGAGCGAGTCGCAGCCGGTGCGCTCGACGAATTCCTGCACGTCCTCCGGACGAGTGTAGGACGAATCCTCGGCGGATACATTGACCTCATCCTCGACGCCTGCGAGGGTGCCGAGCTCGG
>JAFUDD010000083.1 GCA_017459315.1 Clostridia bacterium
GCATCCATCGAGATCGGCTCCATGATCTATGCCAATAAGCCCGGCGACGGTTCCGCGCGCGAACAGGCCGCGTCGTGCCAAAAGACGCTTGGCGGCTTTGCGAATATCTGCTACGAGTACGCGACCAAGCGTTATCGCTCCAACTGCATCAACTGGGGCATCCTGCCCTTTACGCTTGCGGACGGTGCGCCTTTCCCGTATGAGGACGGCGATTTCGTGTTCGTTCCCGGCATCCGCGCCGCCATCGAGAATGACCGAGAGGAAATTCCCGCCGTTGCCGTTAAGAAGGACGGCACGACCGAGCCGCTGACGCTGTATATCAAGGGCCTGACCGGGAACGAAAAGACGATCCTGCTTGAAGGCTGCCTGATGAACTATTACGCCGCGCAAAACCGGTGAACCGCAGAAAGGAACGCATGATGGAAAAAATTCGCATGACCACGCCGCTTGTCGAGATGGACGGCGACGAAATGACCCGGATCATTTGGAAGATGATCAAGGACGAGCTGCTGCTTCCGTTCGTGGACCTCAAGACCGAATACTACGACCTCGGTCTGCCGAAGCGCGACGAGACCGGCGATGAGATCACCAAGGAAGCCGGCAACGCGATCAAGCGTTTAGGCGTCGGCGTCAAGTGCGCCACGATCACGCCGAACGCACAGCGCATGGAGGAATACCATCTGCATAAGATGTGGAAGTCTCCGAACGGCACGATCCGTTCGATTCTCGACGGCACCGTGTTCCGCGCGCCGATCCTGATCGACGATATCAAGCCGGTCGTGAAAAATTGGCAGAAGCCGATCACGATTGCGCGTCACGCCTACGGCGATCTGTATAAGGGCACGGAATACCGCGTCCCCGAAAAGGGAAAGGCGGAGCTTGTGTTCACCGGCGAGAACGGCGCAACCTTCCGCGAGACGGTCTACGATTTTGAATGTCCCGGTATTCTGCAGGGCATTTACAACAAGGATTCCTCGATCTTCTCGTTCGCGCGTTCCTGCTTCCAGTACGCCATCGACACCAAGCAGGATCTTTGGTTCTCCGCGAAGGACACGATCTCCAAGAAGTATGACATGCGTTTCCGCGACGTGTTCCAAAAAGTGTATGAGGAGGAATACAAGCCGCAGATGGATGCGCTCGATCTAACGTATTTCTATACGCTGATCGACGACGCCGTGGCCCGCGTGATCCGATCCAAGGGCGGCTTTATCTGGGCGCTCAAGAATTACGACGGCGACGTAATGAGCGACATGGTCTCCACTGCGTTCGGTTCGCTTGCCATGATGACCTCCGTGCTTTGCAGCCCGGACGGCAAGTTTGAGTACGAAGCCGCACACGGCACGGTCACACGCCACTATTACCGCTATTTGAAGGGCGAGGAAACCTCCACCAACCCGATGGCAACGATCTTCGCGTGGAGCGGCGCCCTGAAAAAGCGCGGCGAGATGGACGGCCTCAGAGACCTCACCGCCTTTGGTGAGCAGCTCGAAAAGGCCTGCATCGACACGCTGAATGACGGCATTATGACCAAGGACCTTGTCGGCCTTGTCGAAGGCAAGACCGTCACCGCCGTCAATACGATCGACTTTATCCACGCCGTAAGAAGGAGACTGGAAGCCGTGTACGCGTAAGGCGGTAACAAAATGACAACATAATCCAAATTATCCTTGCATACCCTGTCACGGGAGGTGACAGGGTATGTTATCATTTTTGGCGGCGATGCTGCACAGCATCTGTTTCTTCGGCGCCATCGGCGAGATCGCGGCGTTTCCGAAACCGTTCGACAAGGCGGAGGAGACGTATTGGATCGGGCGCCTGCAATCCGGCGACGAGGAGGCGGCGGAGCAGCTGATTGTTCACAACCTGCGGCTTGTCGCGCATATCGCTAAAAAATACGAAAAGAACAATGGCGCAGACCGTGACGATCTGATTTCCTGTGGGACGATCGGCTTGATCAAGGCCGTGCGCACATTTTCGGAAGCGAAAGGGAGCCTGTCGGGGTATGCGTCGCGCTGCATTGAGAACGAAATCTTAATGAGTTTTCGACGGGAAAAGAAGCTCGTACAGACCGTTTCGATGGAGGAACCCATCGGGCAGGACAAGGAGGGCAACGA
>JAFUDD010000084.1 GCA_017459315.1 Clostridia bacterium
GGGCATGTGAAGCGTTTCTCCTTGCAACATAAAAGCGGAATCGCCGATCCGGCGATCCCGCTTCTGATGCATACGGAGAAAATCCCCGCTTTCTTTTGGGTACCTTTTCTTTTCCGAAAGAAAAGGTACATTAGAATCCCTTAAACGTCACGCATCCCGTTTTCCGTCGCCGTCGCTGTCGAGATAGCGCGCGGCCTGGGTTGTGAAGAACGTGTAGTAATCGCCGCCGAGCGCCATCAGCTCGCGGTGGTTGCCCTTTTCGACGATTTGCCCGTCCACCATGACAAAGATCATGTCCGCAATCGTGGCGGAGGACAGACGGTGCGAAATGAAGATCGAGGTCTTGTCCGCACGCAGCTCGTTGAACTGGTTGAAGATCTCCTGCTCCGCCATCGGGTCGAGCGAGGCCGTCGGCTCGTCGAGAATCAGAATATCGGAATCCGTGTAGAACGCGCGGGCGATAGCCAGCTTCTGCCATTGACCGATGGACAGCTCGGTGCCGTTCTCTTCAAAGTAGCGCATCAAGGGTGTATTGTAGGCGTCGGGCAGCTTGTCGATGAACGCGTCCGCGCCCGAATGGCCTGCGGCTTCACGGATTTCCGGCTCGCCCGCATCGCGGCCGAGGTCGCCGAACTGAATGTTCTCCCCAACCGTGACAGCATACTTGCCGTAGTCCTGGAAGATCATGCCGAACATGTCGTACAGCTCGTTCACGTCGTATTCCTTGATGTCGTGACCGTCCAGATAGATCGTGCCCGCCGTCGGGTCGTAAAGCCGCGTCAGCAGCTTCACAAGCGTCGTTTTGCCCGCGCCGTTATAGCCGACGATCACGACCGTTTCGCCCGCATGGATCGTGCAGTTGATGTTCTTCAGCACGTCCTTTTCGGAGCCGGGATAGCGGAAGTAGACATTGCGGAATTCAATCGTGTGCCCCACATGCCGTTCCACATGGCGCGGCTCCGGCAGGGAGGGGACGATGCTCGGCTTTTCGGCCAGGAACGAGATCAGGTTTTCGATGAACAGCGTCCCCTCATAGATCGAGGACGTGCTGTTGATCAGCGCGGAAACGCCGCTGCTGATCGCCGTGATCGCGCCGGTGTAGAGCGAGAAATCACCGACCGGGAACGCGCCGCGATATACGCCGCGCGCCAGGAAGATGTAGAGGAGACAGTAAACGCCGCTGGTTAAGAGCGCCGCGCCGAGGCCGTACAGCGTCTCGCCGATGCGCAGCTTGCGAAGCCCCTCATAATATTCGGTAAAGGCGGCTTGGTATTTGTCGGTGAAGGTGTCCGCCAGATTGAACATGCGGATTTCCTTGACAAGATCCTTGTCGATCACGGTGCTCGCGTAATAGTCCATCTGCCGGCGGTTCTTGGAACGGAAGAACTGATAGTTCACGTTCTTCTTGCGGTAGACGAAGTTGATCACGGTCGTCGGGATCGAGACGATCACGATCACGATGGGCGCCCACCAGCTGACCGAGAACAGCACGACCACGTAGCTGACAATGCTGATCAGCATGGACAGGATCGAGAACGTCGAGCTCATGATCTGCAGCGGCCGCATCCCGGCCTCGCGGTTTGCGTTCTCCATGCGCGCATAGAAGTCCGGCGAATCAAAGCTCACCATATCGACCTCCTTGGCCTTGCGCATGATCATCATTTTGACGTGATTGCTGAGCTGCTCGCCGGAGATCGAAAGGATCAGGTTATACACGCGCGAAATCGAACTGTTCGTGAACGTGTAGAAGAATTGCAGCGCGAGCAGCACCGCGATCACCGAGAATGCAAAGACCGTGCCGTTCTGCGACGCGGCGTAGGCTTCGGCGAGCCGGTTCATGATCTGCGCGCCGATGATCGAGCCGATCACCGGCATGACGCCGTTAAAGACCGACATGAACACGGTCAGAAACAGCAGCGATTTCTTCATGTCCCACAC
>JAFUDD010000085.1 GCA_017459315.1 Clostridia bacterium
CGTATGTGGAGGGCATTGCGGATGTGCGTTTTTCGGTGCGCGAATTTCCGAGCGGCCTTGCGTTTCTCGGCGCTTACGCGCCCGAATACGATATGGTGTTCATGGACATCGAAATGCCGGGCATGGACGGCATGGAGACCGCACGGGCGCTGCGCAAAACCGATTCCTCGGTGCTGCTCATTTTTGTGTCAAGCATGGCGCAGTATGCCATTGCGGGCTATGAGGTCGAGGCGTTCGACTTCATCCTGAAGCCGATCAATAAATACTCGTTTTCGATCAAATTAAAGCGGGCGCTTTCCCGCATCGTCGTCAAGGCCGAGGATTTTATCTCCGTCAAGACCGACGGCGAAGTGCGCGCCGTACGGATCCCGTCGATCAAGTGGCTCGACGTGAACGGCCACTATGTCATTTATCACACAACAGAGGGCGACTTTACCGAATACACAACGCTGAAGGAGGCGGCGGCCAAGATCAGCCGCAATACGTTTGCCTTGGTGAACCGGAGCTGCCTTGTCAACATGCGCTGCATCGACGCGGTCGGCAAGGACAGCGTGACCATCGGTGAAAGGAAGCTCGATATTTCCCGTCCGCAGCGGAAAGCCTTCCTTGCGGCCATGTCCGAATTTATGGGAGGCAGCCTATGAACGAAACGCTGTACGGCATGATCCAAAAAATGTCCTTTATGGTGGAAATCCTCTTTGCGGAGCTGATCTACCTCTACCCCGCCGAAAAGCGTCCGTATTTTTGGGTGCGCTATCCGGTGCTGTTCGTGCTGTGCTGCGGCGCCGCGGCGGTGTTCCCGATCAATTATTCGAGCCTGTTATCCCAATTTTTGATGTTCCTTCTCATGTTCGCGCTCAGCGTCGGCGCGATGGCGCTCTGCTTCAAAATGCGGCTCTCCGCGCTCGTCTCCTGCTGCGTCGCGGGCTATGCGACCGAGCATATCGCGTTCCATATTGCCAAGATTGCAGGCGCGTTCGGATTCCTCACGACGGGTTATCCGGAGATTTTGGGCGCGCGCGTCACGCGCGAACTGTGCCTGTTCCCGGTGATCTACTTCGTCTTTTGGCTCGCCGCCGGCCGCTATGCCGCCCAAAAGGAAACGTATAAAAAGGTCGATCTGCGGTTCAATTATCTTTCGTTTGCGATCATCTTTCTGTGCATCGGTCTCACACGCGTCGCTGCGTACTTCGAGGAATCCGATTCCGTCACCGTTTCGCTTTATGCGATCGCGGCGTGCGGCATGGCGCTGATCGTGCAGCTCGTCCTGTCCGAGACCGTCGCGCTGCAAAACGAGAACAACTCGATCCGTATGCTGTGGGAGGAGGATCGCAAGCAGTACGCCTTGAGCAAAGCGACCATCGACACCATCAATATCAAGTATCACGACCTGAAGCATCAGCTGCATGGGATGAACCTGCCGCAGGAGGAGATCGACAAGATCAAGGACGCCGTGCGCGTCTACGGCAGCCGCATCCGCACCGGCAACGAGGCTTTGGACGTGCTGCTGACCGAAAACTCGCTGCGCTGCGGCGAGCAGGGCATTCAGCTGACCTACACCGGCAACGGCGCGGACTTCTCGTTTATGAATGTGATGGACGTGTATTCGCTGTTCGGCAACGCGGTTTCCAACGCGGTCGAGGCCGTGCAGAAGGTGAAGAACCCGGAAAAACGTGTGATCGATATTCTGTCCGAGCGCAAAGGCGATCTGATCAACATTACCGTCACGAATTACTTCTCCGGACAGCTCGTGCTCGACAACGGCCTGCCCGTGACGACCAAGGCCGAGGAAAAGGGCTTCCACGGCTATGGCATGAAGTCGATGCAGCTGATCGCGCAAAAGTACGGCGGCAACCTGCATTGCTCCGCCGACGGCGACCTGTTTATGCTGCATATCTATCTGCTGCAGCAATAAAAGATATGTATGCAAAAAGCCTGCGGTTCAGTGCCGCAGGCTTTTGTCATCTTTCAAAAACATCTTTGTGTGTTGTATCATTCCGCGCGGCTCATGCAAAGATATGCGTCAGCTCGCGGAAATCGCGGATCTCATAATCCGGCCGGTTCGCGTCGGTGATCGGGATGATATGCTTGCGCTCCGGCGAATGGTAGAGCACGTTCACGCCGATGCCCGCCGCCCATGCGCCGGGGATATCGGTATCGAGATTGTCCGCCACGGACGCACACCGCTTCGGCTCCAGACCCATATCGTCACACGCGAGGCGATAGATCGCGTCGCCGGGCTTGCGAAGCCCGCAGACCGAGGAGATCACGATGGTCTCAAACACATCCTCAATGTGCTCGGCCTGCAGCCACTTTTTGACCTCATAGTCCTCACCGATCAGATTGCTGATGATGCCGAGCCGATAGCCGCGCTCCTTGAGCGTGCGGAGCGTTTCGACGCCGTAGGGCACGGTGTCGCGGCGGCCCTTGGTCTTGCGGAACAGGTAGGTCAGCTCATGCGCATTGGCCTTGATCCAGTCCTTTTCCCGCTCGGGCAGCAGAAACAGTCCCCACAAAAGCTCGTCGCCGACCTCGCGGCGCGTGTTGACAGCCCATGTTTTATAGATGGCAAAGCGCGTCGTGATCAGATTGTAGAACGTCTCCACGTCCAGATCGGGCTTGGCAAGCTCATGCAGCGCCGCTTTTGCCGCGTTCTGATAGGCCGCATCCTTGACTTCGAGCCGCAGCGTACCGCCGAGGTCGATGAAAATTCCGTCAACTGCTTTCATGGTGTTCTTCTCCCAAGGACTGAATATGGCTCATTATAGCATAGCCGTTATTCTTTTTGTGTAAGAAGTATGAAAATCATGACTCATTTTTGACAGTTTTATGCCAAAACAGCAGTCGACCTTGCTCTATTGCGACGGAAACGGGGCCGCCCGGCACGATATTTTCCGCCTGCGGCAGCATATACAGCACGCCGTCTCCGCTGTGCGGACACGGCCGCAGCAGCCACAGCCGCCGTCCGCCCTCGGTGAACGCTTCGACGATCTCGCAGGTCAGCGCCGCATCCTCCCCGTCCTTGGCAAGCTGCAGCGCATCCTCCGGTATGCAGACGGAACGCGCATCGGCTTTCCATGGCAGCGCAAGTCCCCACGCGGGGCAGAACAGTCCGTCCCCCTGCGGCACCGCCTCGGTCACGTTGCGATATCCCGCCAGCCGCGCCGCCGCGGGCGAGGGCGGGGTGTGCAGCAGCGTTTCGGTCGAGCAAGGCGGCTCGGACGCGCCGTCGTCCAGCACGCAGACGCTTTGACACAGCCGTTCGATCTCGTCCTTGGCATGGGACACGAACAGCACATCGCCGCGATAGGTGCGCAGCGTTTCGGACAGCTCGGCGCAAAGCTGCGCCTTTAAGTACCCGTCGAGCGCGGAAAACGGCTCGTCCAGCAGCAGCGCCTCCGGCTTGCCGACCAAAATTCTTGCCAGCGCGGTGCGCTGCTGCTGCCCGCCGGACAGCGTGTGCGGGTACTGTTTTTTGACATCCTCCAGCCGGAACGAACGCAAAGCGCGGTCGGTCACGGCCTTTTTTTCGGCGCGCGTGCCGCCCCGCACGCCCGCGCGGATATTCTGCTCGACGGTCATGTTCGGAAACAGGGCGTACTGCTGAAAGAGGCAGCCGACCCTTCGCTGCTGCGGCGGCAGGTCGATCCTTTGTTCGCTGTCGAACAGGACGCGGCCGTTCAGCTCGATCCGGCCGGCATCGGGGCGCAGCAGCCCCGCAATGCAGCGCAGCGTGACGGTCTTGCCGCACCCGGAGGCGCCCAAAATACCGAGCGTGCCGCCGTCGCTTCGGAAGTTTACGGACAGGTGAAATGCGCCGAGCTGTTTTTCAATCTGCACAAGCAGCGCCATCACGCCCTCCTTCCCGCGCCGAAGCGCCCGTTGCGGCGTTCCAAAAGGTTCATCACAAGCAGCACGACCGCCGAAATTGCGATATTGACAAGCACCCACTTTAGGGCCAGCGCGTCGTTGTCGGTGCGCCACAGCTGATACACCGTCGTCGCAATCGTCGCGGTGCGGCCGGGGGTGTACCCGGCGACCATGCTTGTCGCGCCGTATTCGCCGAGTGCGCGGGCAAAGGCAAGCACGGTTCCGGCCAGAATGCCCTGCCGGCAATACGGCATACGGATGCGCCAGAAGATATAGGTATTCGATTTGCCGAGCGTCTTTGCGGCGTCGGCCAGCGTTTCGTCGAACGACTCAAACGCGCCCCGCGCGGTGCGGTACAGCAGCGGAAAGATCACAACCGCGGTCGCAACAATCGCGCTCTGCCATGTCATCGTAAGCCGCGCGTCGAACCATGCGGCAAACAGCTGCCCGATCGGGCGGCGCGGGCCCAAAAACCGCAGCAGCAGATACCCCACGACGGTGGGCGGCAGCACCAGCGGCAGCGTCAGCGCCACGTCCAGCACGCCCTTGACCAGCCGGGGCAGGCGGGCGATATAGTACGCCGCCGCCACGCCGAGGAAGAACACCAGCCCGGCGGAGATGGCGGCGATGCGCAG
>JAFUDD010000086.1 GCA_017459315.1 Clostridia bacterium
CCGAGCTCCTTGCCCTGCGTGATGATCGAATCGATTTCATCGAAGGACAGGTTCAGCCGATTGCCGTACTCCGCCGCCCAGCAGCCGGTGCAGTGCAGATTGCACGCCGAGGTCGGGTCGAGCAGGATTGCCCACGGAATATTGCAGTTGTACTTGGCGCGAAGCTCCTCCTCGCGCGGCCAGCCGATGAACGAAGCGTTGATGACGAAGTTTTCAAACACCGTCTGCAGCACATCCGGGTCGATGTCCGTAAACAGGCTGTACACCAGCTTGTGCATACAGTTTTCGGGATCGTTGATGATCGTGCGGAATACATCACGCTGCGGCTGAAAGCTGTACGGACCGTCGCCCGCAAGGCGATCCACCCATTGCAACAGCTTCGGGAGATTCTTTTCCGGGTCCTTCTGCGAATAATCAAACGCGGTCTTCACGCCGAGCGAGACGGCTTTCTGCGATAGTTTCATGTCGTGTTTGCCTCCATTGGTTGTTTCTTGCCCGCATTGTAGCGAAACGAACGGCGGCGCACAATCGACAGGAACGCGTCTTTGTTTTGTTTTTCAACAGGAACCGTTTTTTGTCGGAAAAAGAAGGCTGCCCAACGTGGGCAGCCATCCGTAAGAGGTGTATAGGAGGAAGAAACGAATCAAGCCTTTTGAAACTTTTCCAAAATCGTGTCCGCGCCGCCCTCCATCAGAACGCAATATTTTTCGAGCTGTACACGGTGCTCGTCCGGCAATCCCGACTCGACCCATTTCAAAAAGAACCCCGTCAGCGCCTGCGTGAAGAAGGTGGCGATAAATGCCAAATCGTCCTCGGAAACGTTTTTCGCCGCCTCGCGCTTTTTCAGGAAGGTCAGGATATACGGATACGCGTGCTCGTGGAACAGGCTTTCGTACTGGATACGGTTCACGGAGTCGTAGGCGTTGCGGACGACCCGCGCGTTTTCGCGAAAATAGCCAAACAGCGCATAGGTATACTCGTATATATCGGTTCGTCCGATATGCTCCCGCTCCAAAAAGTCGGTGATTCCCTGCTCGAGCGCCCAGAACACCAACTCGTAAATGTCCTGAAAATGGTAATAAAACGTCTGCCGGTTCACGTGCGCTTCGGCGACGAGATCGCGAATCGTGATGCGCGACAGCGGGCGTTCATTCAACAGCTTCCGCAGCGCATTGGCAAGGGCGAGCTTGGTAAGATTGGTCATGCGGTGATCCTTTCAAGGTCGTAATGGGCGCAAAGGGACGGGCGGCTTATCTCAAACGCCGCGCTTTCCGGATCTGCCTGATCTCCTTTTCGACGGCTTCGAGCGCGTTATCCACCTCGGCGGAGATCAGCTCGGCGGTCTCGAGCAGCGCTTCGAGCCGGATCGCCGCGTCAATGACGCGCGATTCCATTTCCTTGCCGCAGTCCAAGAGCGTCAGGTTTCCGTCGCCCTCGTCCACCATCAGCGCGTCGGGGACGCCGTTGCTGTCCGTGTCCATAATCAGCAAATCAAATTCGCCGTTGCCCGAAAGATCGGCGGCGATCGTGTCGATATTGCCGTCGCCCGAAAGATCGTACAGCGCAAGGTCTGCTTCCTTGTCGCCGTCCATGTCGATCAGAATTTCGTTGCGGCTGCTGCGGACGATCGCGTGGAGCGTCTCCCTGTGCAGCTTCATCCAAAGCTTCGTTTTCCGTAGGGTTCCCATGATTGCCTCCTTATCCGTTTAACCGGCGACTGCCGGAATGTGTTCCGTTCGCTGCTTCAGCCCGATAAGCTGATCGTCGAGCAGCTTTGTCATTTGCCCCAACGCCTGCGGCGAGGGCATCCGGTCGGTACGGTACAGAATATCCCGCACTTGCGTCCAAAGCGCCGCCGTATAAAACCGCGAGCAAGCCGCCATCTCGATTTCGTCCAGATGCAGTCCGAGCTGCTCCGTGCGCCGTTCGATCAATTCCCGGATGAAGGATCGCACATCGTCATCCCAGAACGCGCTGAGATGTACCGAGCCGATCGTTTCGATCGCCGTGCTGCAAAAGGCGCGGTTTGCTTCAAAATAGCGGCACAGCCGCAGCAGCCCGTCCGCGCTTGCCGCTTCCCGGTTCTCGCCGCGCAGCGCCGAGGCGGCGTCCCTTCGCAGCGTCCAGTACAGAAGATCGTTCAGATCGTTGAAATGATAATAGAAATTTTGCCGTCCCATACCGCAAGTGCTCGTCAGATCCTTCACGCTGATGCGCTCGGGCGTTCGCGTTTTCAGCAGCTCCTTCAGCGTGGCTGCGAGCTCGTTTTTCGCATGGTCTGATGCAAAATACCGTCGTTTTTCCATTCGTTTTTGCCTCCGATAGCAGAATACCACAAATCAAGCGGTTTGAACATTGGACAAAACGGCTTTCGTGTCGAAAAAATATACAAACAGCCCCCGCTGTCTTTTGCCCGCGAGGTCGCTTCGCGGTATGATGGGGAGCGTCATAAAGGGAGGAGGATCTGTATGCAGACTGAAAAAACAAGCGGGGAAGATGCGGCATGAAAAACGAATCGAACGGGAAAACCTCGCAGGCGATCGAAAAGGTCGCCACGTTTATCGTCGATCGGCGCAATCTGTTCTTTTTACTGACGATTCTTGCGCTGATCTTCTGCTTTTTCTCGCGAAACTGGGTCGAGGTGGAAAAC
>JAFUDD010000087.1 GCA_017459315.1 Clostridia bacterium
GCCGGTTCTTGTCTATGCGCCTGCGCTCGAAGCCGGATATACGGCGGTGTCGATGCTACTTGACGACGCCGCGGCCTGTGCGGACTAAATGCCGCGCAACGCTTCCGGCACCTATCGCGGATGGGTAACAATGCGCGAGGCCGTCACGCGGTCGCTGAACCTGCCCGCCGTTTCGCTGTGCGACACGCTCGGCATCGACCGGTGCAAGGCGTTTGCGGCGCGGCTCGGCATCCCGTTCGACGCACGGGACAACGCTCTGGCACTCGCGCTCGGCGGGTTCACCTACGGCGTATCGCCGCTGCAGCTGTGCGGCGCGTACAGCGCCTTTGCCAACGGCGGCGTCTACCGAAAACCGCATACCGTCCTGAAAATTCTCGATCGAAACGGGCAGACGGTCTATGAAGCCCACCCGGAGGCTGTGCGTGTGATGCGGGAGGGCAACGCGTTCGTTTTGACAGACATGCTCGAAAGCGTAGTGCAAAGCGGCACGGCCAAATCGCTTTCGGAGCTGCCGATGGCGCTTGCCGCCAAGACCGGCACGGTCGGAGACGAAAACGGGAACCGCGATATCTGGCTGGCGGCCTATAACCCGGAATACGCGGCGGTCGTGTGGATGGGCTTCGACCGAAGCGACAACGGCGAACAGCTGCCCCCGGATATCGGCGGCGGGAGCTATCCGGCAGAGCTGCTAAAGCGCGTGTTCGGCGCAATCTATGACGGCGCCGAAGCGCCGGATTTTCGCATTCCGTCCGACGTGGTAGCTGTGCCGCTCGATCAAACGACGCTGTCCGCCGCGCATGAAGCGGTTCTGGCAAGCAGCCTGACGCCGGACAATGCGACGACCGCCGAATACTTCGTTCGCGGCACCGAGCCCGTTTCGGTATCGGCCTACTGGCAGGTTCCCGCCGCGCCGGAGGACCTTGCCGCTGAGCGCGTCGGGGACGTGGTGACGCTGACGTTTTCGACGCCGCAGGAGGGCATGCAGTACCGTGTCTACCGCGAGGATGCAAGCGGGTTTTCGATCCTGCTTGCGACGGTGAACGGCAGCGTATTCCCGCAGCAGCTGACCGACGCAGTGCCCTATTCCGACGGCATCTATGCCTACTATATCGTGCCGGTGCATCCGCGTCTGTATGAGAACGGCGCGCCGCTTTGCGGAAACCCGAGCCGCAAAATCTTTGTCGGGCGAAATGTCGAAAACTATTCGAATGTTTTTCGACAAAATCAAGAAAACGGTTGACGGAATCGGTTTCATAGTATATAATTTAGATGTATCCTATGGTAAAAATATTGCAAAACGGAGAGCAGATAATATGGATTACAAAGCGATTGCCGCAACCGTGCCGCCCCGTAACGGCGCCGGTACGCAGGACTGGGTATACCGCGTGATTCGGGAGGGGATCATTTCCGGAACCTTGACAGGCGGTATGCAGCTCAAGCAGGACGAAATTTCCGAGGCGCTGAACGTCAGCCATATCCCCGTTCGTGAGGCGCTGCGTCAATTGGAGGCGCAAAAGCTCGTCACGATTCATCCGAACCGGGGCGCGACCGTTACGGCGCTCAGCCGGGAGACCTTGATCGACAAGATGCAGGTTCGCGCCGCGATCTCGGTTGCGATGCTGAAGCTGTCGATCCCGCGCATGACCGATGAGGACTTTAAGGCGCTTGACCGCAACCTTGCCAACCAGCGGCTTTGCACCGACGCGCTCGGCTTTGAAAAGCTGAAC
>JAFUDD010000088.1 GCA_017459315.1 Clostridia bacterium
CAAAGCTATGCATTGCCGTTCTGCACCACGAGGACGAGGAACGATTATTGAACCCGGACAAAAAAATACGGCTTTGACTTGCTATTTTCCTCTGTGTATGGTAGAATATTTTATCTTACTATGTACAGAGGTGTTTTTATGAGCGTTGCTGTGCGTGAAAAACATTTTCCGTCGTCTACCGGTATCTGCGAAATCCGTTATCGCGTATGGGTTCCCGATGAACCGCGTATTTGCCTTCAGATTATCCACGGCATGGCGGAGCATATCGCCAGATATGACGCGTTTGCAAATTTCCTTGCCGAAAACGGCGTGGTCGTATACGGCATGGATCTTGCCGGTCACGGCAAGTCCGTCAAGGACGGAGAACCGCTCGGCTATTTCGGTGAAACAGACGGCTGGGATCATCTGATTGAAGACAATATGACGATGCATGACATGGTATTGAAGGACTATCCGTCGCTGCCGCGCGTGCTGCTCGGCCATTCCATGGGCAGCTTTTTAGCCCGCGCCTATGCGGGACGTCGCGGATCGGATTTCGATGCATTCATTTTTTCCGGCACAGCAGGCGGCAACCCCGCGCTTCCGATCGCCAAATTCCTTGCAAAACGCGCTGTCAAAAAGGGCAGGGGAAAGGAGCCGAATGAGCAGCTCAACACGCTCGGCTTCGGTTCGTATAACAAACAGTTCCGTCCGAATCGCACTGAATTCGACTGGCTGTCCCGCAATGACGCATCCGTCGATCAATATGTCGCCGATCCTCTGTGCGGCTTTGTGTTCACCTCCTGTGCCTTCTATGATCTTTTCACCGGCCTTGGGGAGATTTCAAGTAAGACATGGGCGGAGCGTGTGCCGAATCGACAGATCATGCTGTTCTCCGGCGATCAGGACCCTGTCGGCAGCAACGGCAAGGGTGTGAAGCAGGTTGCCAAATGGCTGACGGCAACCGGCCATTCGCCCTGTGTCAAGCTGTATCCCGGCGGCCGGCATGAAATGCTGAATGAAATCAATCGGGAAGAAGTTTACCGCGACGTGCTTCTGTTTTTAGAGGCGCTTGCGGCATCGGGAGAAGTGGAATGAGTGTATTGATTTATGCCGATCATCAGACGGCGAGCACCGTTGCTGCAACGCTGTTTACCGCTTCGGTGATCGAAAATCCTTATGAGACCTTGGGCTTAACGTACGATTCCGTTTTGGATGAAACATTTTCCCGCCTTTGCTCCATGCATAAGGACGGTTTATATTCGTTGAAAAACGCACGCATGTATCAGCTCTGCGAATTCGTTCCGGGAAACAACGATTCCCCGAGCGTGTGCGATTTGTTGACGGAAACCTTGTTCCATGAGGCTATGCCGGATCCCGATAAATACGTCATTCCGTATGCCGAAGGTAGAAACTGGGCACAGATCTGCAATGACTTTGAAAACGATATTTTCGAGCATGGCGGCATTGATTTGATGCTTTTGGTCTTGCGCCCGGATGGAAGTTTGTTGTATAATCCTGCGGGGGAAGAGCTTGCTCCCGTGACGCATGTAGAGCTGATCGGCGGTGAAAAGGTCGTCAGCGCGGGAATGGCGACGATCATGCGAGCCAAAAAACTGCTTGTCTTTGCAACGGGCAAGGAATCCGCGAAGGCGGTACAGCAGGCGCTCGGCGGCCCTGTTTCCAACACGCTCCCGGCAAGCTATTTGCAGCTGCACCAGAACGTAACGTTTATCTTGGATGAAGAAGCGGCATCGCTGCTTTGAGGAATTCGTTTATTATGATATTTGATAGGTAGGAGGAACCACCATGTCCGGACATTCCAAATGGGCAAACATTAAAAACAAGAAAGAAAAGACCGACGCACAGAAGGGTAAAATCTTCACAAAGATCGGTCGTGAAATCGCAATCGCCGTAAAGGAAGGCGGCGGCGGTGACCCTGTCAATAACTCCAAGCTGCGCGACGTGATCGCGAAAGCAAAGGCCGCCAATATGCCGAACGACAATATCAGCCGTTCCATTAAAAAAGCCATCGGCGACGGCAATGCCACCAACTATGAAGAGGTTACCTACGAAGGCTACGGTCCCGGCAACATCGCTGTCATCGTAAACTGCCTGACCGATAACCGCAACCGTATCGCTGCGGAAATGCGTCATATCTTTGATAAGAGCGGCGGAAACATGGGCAACTCCGGTTCCGTTTCGTGGATGTTTGACAAGAAGGGTCAAATTGTCATCGAGCGTACCGCGCTGATGGACGAGGATGAGGTCATGATGCAGGCGCTCGACGCCGGCGCCGAAGACTTCGTTGTCAATGACGACGCCTTTGAGGTGTACACCTCTCCGAACGATTTCTCCGCTGTGCGTGAAGCACTGGAACCGAACGGCTATACGTTCCTGACTGCCGAAATCAACATGATTCCGCAGAATACGACCGAGATCACGGATCAGGAAACGATCGACAAGATCGAGCGCTTCTTGGAGCGTCTTGACGACAACGACGATGTGCAGGAAGTATTCCATAACGGAACATGGGAGGAATATGAATAATCCGCGGCAGTTTTGCCGTATATTGGATTCATAGAAGG
>JAFUDD010000089.1 GCA_017459315.1 Clostridia bacterium
GTAATCATCTTCGGAGTAGCTGGCATTAAAGAAGATTAAAGGAACAATGATTGCATAAACAAGCTGATTCAGCAGCAGAAGCCCGATTACGAACAGTATGATCCGAAGCGAAATCCGGCTGCATGTCATCTTCTGTTTTGTTGCCGTCTTGTCCATACTTGTAACTATAACACGGAATGACTTGGATTGCAAACCGGAATCCCAAATTGCATGTATAAAGTTTTCAAAAAATCAGCATTTCTGTAACAGTTTTGTGGCAAAATTTTCAAAAGATACAAGATAAAGTGGAAAAATGCAGTTGCGTGAACGTTTTTCATTTGATATAATATGAATAACTGTATGGAGGGGCGTATGAAACCAACTGCGGTTTTAGATATAGGAAGTTCAAAGGTTGTATGCCTTGTGGGGGAAATTACGGAGCATGACGGCATCATTGTGCATGGTGTCGGCGTTGCTTCGTGCGAATCGTACCTAAACGGGGAATTCATCGATAAACAGGGATTGCATGATGCCATCATCGACGTCATTCAAAAGGCCGAGCAGGAATCCCGGCAGCGTATACAGAAAATCATCGTTTCTGTACCGAACTGCTTTTTGAAAACCGAGCTGTCGGACATCACCATGTCCTTCAACGATCAGACAGAGGTCATCGAAAGCTCCGATCTCGAAAAGCTGTATGATCTTTCGCTCGATAAATGCGGCACGCCGGAAGGTATGAATGCGATCAACAGTACGCCTGTTTTCTTCATCGTGGACGGCATTTCTTCCGCGGAATCGCCGATCGGGATCGAAACAGATGAGATTTCCGCGCTTGTGTCGCACGTGTTTGTTCGTCAGGATTTCATCGCTGCGATTCAGGACATTCTGGACGATGTGGGTATTGAGATCGATGCCTGTCACAGCGCAATGCAAGGCGAGGCGATGCTTCTGATTCCCGAGCAGGAACGCGTCCGTCCCGCTGTGCTGATTGATGTCGGCTATCGCCAGACGGATATTTGTGTGATTGAAAACAGCGCCATGACGGCGATCTCTTCCATCCCTGTAGGCGGCTATCAGTTTGCATCGGATTTGGCGTTCGGTTTGGAGGTCACACAAGAATCTGCAGAGCAGGCGAAACGCCGCTTCTCGTTTTCGCTCGATTACGGTGACAAGACCGAAATTCTGCGGACGGCAACGGAATCGAAGCGTGTCGCCAACGCGACGATTGCCTACATCATCGAGGCGCGGGCAAGCGAGCTTGCCGATTTGATTCGGGAAGAGCTCGAACGCATGTCGGTCAATCTTGACGCCAAGCCGGTTGTTTATTTGACCGGCGGCGGCCTGTTGATGATGCGCGGTTCGCTCGACTTTATGAAAAAAAAGCTCGGCATTTCAATGAAGCGGGACATGCCGTGGACGCCGCGCCTGTCGTCACCGAATTATTGCAGTGCATTCGGCATGCTGTACTTTGAATTGCGGGTGATACCGCATGCGGACGAAGCCCCGGCTGTGCCGGTCGCGGATAAAGAAGAATCATTTTTAACAAAGCTGAAGAATTTCTTCATCAAATAAAAAGGGGGACAAACCATGTTTGAACAGGACTTAGACAACTCCAATTTTGCTCAGATTCGTGTCGTTGGCGTCGGCGGCGCCGGATGCAACGCTGTAAATCGCATGGTGCAGTACGGTCTGCGCGGTGTGGAGTTTATTGCCGTCAATACGGACAAGCAGGCACTTGCGCTCAGCGCGGGACAGAAGAAAATCCAGATCGGCGAAAAGCTGACCAAGGGACTCGGCGCCGGTGCAGATCCCGAAATCGGCAAGAAGGCGGCAGAAGAAAGTCTCGACTTGATCGAGGACGCGCTTAAGGGAAGCGATATGGTCTTTATCACCGCCGGTATGGGCGGCGGCACCGGTACAGGCGCTGCGTCGATCATTGCAAAGTGCGCCAAGGATATGGGCATCCTGACGGTCGCCGTTGTCACTAAGCCGTTTACATTTGAAGGCCGTGTCCGTATGCGCAATGCCGAGGCCGGTATTTCCCAGCTGAAGCCCGCTGTCGATACGCTGATCACGATTCCGAACGACAAGCTGATCTCCCTCGTCGGCAAAGCCTCCCTGCCCGATGCGCTCCGCGTCGCAGACGATGTGCTTCGTCAGGGCATTCAGGGTATTTCCGATCTGATCGCGGTTCCGGCCATGATCAACCTCGACTTTGCTGATGTGAAGACGATTATGAAGGACAAGGGCCTTGCGCACATGGGCATCGGTTCCGCGGTCGGCGAGAAGCGAGCAAGCGAAGCCGCCAAGCAGGCTGTGGAAAGCCCGCTCCTCGAAACCTCTATCAACGGTGCAAAGGGCATCTTAATGAACATCACTGGCGGCACCGATCTGAGCCTGCTCGAAGTCAATGAAGCCGCTGAGATCATCGCCGACACCGCCGACCCCGAAGCCAACATTATCTTCGGTGCTGATATCGACGAGAGCATGGGCGATGCGCTCCGCATTACCGTTATTGCAACAGGCTTTGAGCCAGAGGGTGAAAAGGTTGCAGAACCGCAGCTCGGCAGCATGCCGCGGCGCACCTATACGGCTCCCGCAGCATCCACGCCCGAACCGGAAATGCCGCGCTCCTATGCCGCGCCGACTGCTTCGCCCGTAGCGAATGCTTTCTCCTCCCGCTCGTATGCAGAGCCCGAGACGCCGGATCCTTCGTTTGATTCCCCCGCTCCTGCGGCACCGTTACTCAGAGATCCCTCTGCCGATGTGCGCCGTGATTACAGCGAGCGTCCGGCCAATAAGCTGGATATCCCGGCATTCCTGCGTAAGTAACCGAAATGTGAAA
>JAFUDD010000090.1 GCA_017459315.1 Clostridia bacterium
ATTCGGAGGAAACAATTCCCCTGTACACGCTTGATCGGCGAAACGATTACTTCGCCGGTACGGTGCTGCTTGTGCCGCCGGTGCCGTTCTTTGAACGGACAAAATACCTGTATCCCGATCTTTGCTATATTCTGGATCGTCTGCGCGCACCCGACGGCTGCCCGTGGGACAAGGAACAGACGCACGCAAGCATCAAGGGCGATCTGATCGAGGAATGTTATGAGCTTTGCGACGCGATTGACGAGGGTGAGGACGAGCATCTGATCGAGGAATTGGGCGACGTGCTCATGCAGGTCGTGTTCCATGCGACGATTGCCAAGGAACAGGGACGCTTTGATCAGGACGATGTGAGCGACGGCATTGTGAAAAAGCTGATCTATCGTCACCCGCATGTTTTCGGCAACGTCGTAGCCGAAACGACCGGCGAGGTGCTGAAAAACTGGGATGCGCTTAAGGCGGCGTCCCGCCATCAAACCACGCAGACCGAAGTGCTGTGTTCCGTGCCGAAGCGTTTTCCGGCGTTGATGCGCGCGCATAAGGTGCAGAAGAAAGCACGCAAGGTCGGGTTCGACTGGAACGATGCCAAAGAGGCGTTTCCGAAAATCGCAGAGGAGACGGAGGAGCTTCGCGCCGCTATGGAAACCGACGGCAACATCGCCGAGGAAGCGGGAGATCTTCTGTTTGCCGTCGTCAACGTGATCCGTCTGCTGCATCTTGATAGTGAACAGCTGCTGCACGACGCAACGGACAAGTTTATCGACCGGTTCGGCAGAATGGAGCAGCGCATCAAGGCAGACGGAAAAGAGCTGTCCGGCATGACGCTTGCCGAGATGGATGCGTATTGGGACGAAGTAAAGAAAGTTCTGTGAAACCGGGAAAAAAACAGAATTTTTGCTTGACTTACTGCGTCCGGATTGTTACAATAGACAAGGTTCGTTTTTGAGACGCGATACTCTCGCGCTTGAAATACATTACTGATGAATATTTATATACGGAGGAATCACATGAATAAGACCGAATTGATCGCTGTTGTAGCGGAAAAGAGCAACCTGTCCAAGAAGGACGCTGAAAAGGCCGTCAACGCTGCCCTCGAAACCATCCAGGAGTCCCTGAAGGCTTCCGAAAAGGTTTCCCTCGTCGGCTTCGGCACTTTTGAAGCAAAAGAGCGCGCGGCTCGCAAGGGCCACAACCCGGCCACCGGTGCGGAGATCGAGATTTCCGCTTCCAAGGCGCCCGTCTTCAAGGCCGGCAAAGCTCTGAAGGATGCTTTGAACTAATCGAAACGGATTCATGTCTGTCAGCCGTCCCTTGCGGGACGGCTTTTTTGCAATAAAAAAGCTCCCGAAATCGGGAGCTGATGTATCAAAGGGGCGCTTACCGATACACGCGCGGAACGCGATCCGAAATGGACAGCAGAATTTCATAGCTGATCGTATCGGCAAGCTCGGCAAGCTCATCTGCGCCGATGACTTCGTTTTCCTGCGCACCGAGCAGAACGGCTTCGTCCCATAGCTTTACTTCCGGAACATCGGTCACATCGACCATCAGCTGATCCATGCAGATCGTACCGATCTGCGGACAACGCCTGCCGCCGATCAGAACGCTTGCCTTCCCGGTCAGACAGCGTTTATAGCCGTCACCGTAACCGATCGGCAGCGTCGCAACAACCGTATCGCGCGTGGTGACATATTTCTGTCCGTAGCTGATGCCTTGCCCGGCGGGCAGGGTTTTCAGATTGGAAATGTGTGTGATCAGCGACATAGCGGGCTCTAGCTCGCTGTTTGCCGTCGATTTGCCGTCGGGATGACAGCCGTACATCGCAATGCCGAGCCGCACCATATCATAGGAATAGGCTTCCGGCGCGCCGAAGATGGCGCCGCTGTTGGCAGCGTGAACGATGGGACGGAATCCGCGTGCGCGGATCGCTTCGATAGCCGTATCAAAACGCTTGGCCTGCAGCGCGGTAAAAGCCAGATCGTTTTCGGATTTTGCAAAATGCGTAAACACACCTGCAAGCTCCACGCTCGGACAAGCGGCAAACGCGTCGAGCACGGGAGAGAGCGCCTCGAAGGTCGGGACGCCGATGCGGTGCATACCGGTATCAATCTTGATATGCGCCTTGGCCGTTTTGCCTTGCTTATGAGCAGCCTCGGATAATGCGTAGACATGCTCCGGCGTAAAAACGGCGGGCATCAAATCATACTGCACGACAGCTTCAAAATGCTCATCGTCCGTCACGCCGAGAATCAGAATCGGCTTTTTCACACCGGCTTCACGAAGACGAATTCCTTCTTCGCAGAGCGCGACGCCGAACATCGAGATCGAAGGATTGTCGTCTAAATGCCGGCCTACGTCGCACAGTCCGTGTCCGTAAGCGTTGGCCTTGATGACTGCCAGAACTTTCACGTTCGGGTCCAATTTCTTTTTGGCAACAGCAATATTGTGATCAATCGCGTCTAAATGCACGATTGCGTAGGTGCTTCGAAGCATAGGTTGTTCTCCGTTGTTTTCAAATTTAACCGTTACAGTATAGTATTTTTTGGGTCGGTTGTCAAATCACAATACAGAAAATGCCGGACAAAACACTTTTATACCGGAAAATTCACAAATCATGTCGAAAAAGTTCATAAAATGTTAAAATATCTCTTGCTATTTTCAAGGGGTGGTGTTAAAATGGGATAGAAATTCAAGATGTAGGGGTTTAGGATGGTTCGGATCGTATCGGGAACGGCGCGCGGGCGCAAGCTCATCACGCCGGAGGGGCTCGATACAAGGCCTACCTTGGACCGTGTAAAGGAAGCGGCATTCGGCTCGCTGCAGTTTGCCGTTCCGTACAGCCGGGTGCTTGACCTGTTTTCGGGGAGCGGCAATCTCGGCTTGGAGGCGGCTTCACGCGGCGCAGCACATGTGGTGCTCAACGACCGAAGTCCCGTCTGCGCCTCGATTATTCGCCAAAACTGCGAAACGCTTGGCTTCTCGGATCGGACACGCGTGCTGAACCTTGACTATCTTGCCGCGATTGATTTGCTGTCGCGCGAGGGGGAGTCTTTCGATATCGTGTTTTTGGATGCGCCCTATCGGGACGGCACTGCAATGGATGCCTGCAAGCAGCTGTTTACCCGCGGCATGATTCGTCCCGGCGGAACCGTGATGCTGGAGTATGCAACAGAACTTCGGCCCGCAATCGACGAATCCTGCATGCGACTGAAACGGGACAGGCACTACGGCACTTGCAGCTTTATGCTGCTGGAAGGAGTGAACGAATGAAGATCGGCGTTTATCCGGGCAGCTTCGATCCGTTCACCATCGGGCATCTTGACGTATTAAAAAGCGCGGCTTCGCTGTTCGATATCGTATACGTGGCGGTGCTGAACAATTCCGGCAAGCATCCGGCTTTTACGGCCGAGGAGCGCAAAGCCATGATCGACCGCGTCATCGAGACGGAACAGCTTTCCAACGTTCGATCGGGCATGTTCGATGGGCTGCTTGTCGATTATGCCGCATCGGTCGGCGCAGAGCACATTATCCGCGGCCTGCGAGCCATTACGGATTTTGAATATGAGTTTCAGATTGATGCCGTGAATCGGCATCTGTCCGGAGACATTCGGACTGTCTATTTTATGGCAAGCCCGTCGCATTCCTTCCTCAGCAGCAGCAACGTGAAGGAGATCGGGCGTTACGGAAGGTCCGTGGCGGGGTTGGTTCCGTCATGCAATGAAGATTTTATTCGGGAAAGGTTGGCAAGACAATGAGTACAAGCAATACCAAAATCGACGGCGTGAAGACGATGAAGACCATGAGCATCATGTCTAAGATCCTTCAGCTTCTGGATAACAGTCCGAAGCCGAAGTTCTCCGGCAACGGCTCAGACCGTCGAATTGTCGATAGAGAGGAATTGAGCGCCCTGCTCGACGATCTCAAGAACACGATCCCTGCGGATATCAAACGCGCGAGCGGGATCCTTTCGGAGCGCGAATCCACGCTGCGCAATGCACGCGAGCAGGCGGACGATATCGTGCAGAAGGCGCAGGAGGAAGCGGACGAGCTTCGCTCGCAGGCGCAGGATGCGGCCGAAAAGGTCTATCAGCAGGCGGTTGCGGAGTACAAAGCTCTTGTCAGCGAAAATTCCGTTTATATCGAAGCCACGCGCAAAGCGGACGAGCTGCAGCAGGCCGCCGAGGAAAATGCCGATGCGATCTGCAACGGTGCCCGTGCCTATGCCGATGATATTCTTGCCGATGTACAGCGTTACCTGAACGATTACATGAAGATGATCAACGGCAACCGCGCCGAGCTCGATGTACGCCCGGTTCCCGAAGCGACCGCCCGTGTTACGATGGAGTCGCTTGAACCGCAGGAACCCGCTCGTCAGGAGGAAAAGCCCAAGGCATCCAAGCCTGCTCGCCCCGCTAAGAAGCAGCCCGAACCCATCGCCGATGAAGAAGATGAGGAAGAGGACTACGAGGACGAGCCCGAAGCCGAGCAGCCCAAGGAACGCAAAAAAGGCTGGTTCAAGCGGATGCTCGAAGGCGACGATGACGACGATGAAGACGAGGATGAGGACGACGAGGAGGAAGCTCCCGCGCCCAAGAAGAAAGGCCTTGCTCGTTTTTTCTCTTCGCTCACCGGCGGCGACGATGATGAGGACGAGGACGACGAGGATTACGACGAAGACGAGGAATAACCTTTTCCATTG
>JAFUDD010000091.1 GCA_017459315.1 Clostridia bacterium
CTTTCGGCATGGTATACTGACATAAATGGATGCTTCTGAACAGAGAAAAATAACGGCCGGTATACTGGCGCATGTAGACGCGGGCAAAACGACGCTGTCCGAGGCGTTGCTGTACCGCGCCGGTATGCTGCGCAAATTGGGACGTGTCGATCACAGGGACACGTTCCTGGATACGCATGTCCTCGAACGGGATCGCGGCATCACGATCTTTTCCAAGCAGGCGCGAATCAAAACAGACGAGCGGGAGATCATTTTGCTCGACACGCCGGGGCATGCCGATCTGTCCGGCGAAACCGAGCGCGCTGTTGCCGCTATGGATATTGCGATCCTTGTGATCAGCGGCACGGACGGTGTGCAGGCGCACACGGACACGCTATGGTCGCTGCTGCTGCGTGCCAAAGTGCCGACCTTTATTTTCGTAACCAAGATGGACACCGCCAAGCGCAGCCGCGACGATCTGCTGCAGGAGCTGACCGACACATTTGGGGACGGCTGTGTGGCTTGGCCCGTGACGGACGAGGAATCGCTTGCGCTGCTCGACGATGCGGTTTTGGAAGCCTATATGGAGACCGGGCATGTGACCGACGCACAGATCACCGATCTGATCCAAAGCCGGAAGCTCTTCCCTGTCTGCTTCGGTTCCGGGCTGAAGCTGGACGGTGTGGACGAGTTTTTGACGCTGCTGACAAAGTATGCACCGATTCCGTCGCGTCCGCCGGTGTTCGGCGCCCGCGTATACAAGATCGCGCACGACGCGCAGGGCGGCAGGCTTACATATATGAAGATCACCGGCGGCAGTCTATCCGTCCGGGACACGCTGCGCTATCGCGGCATCGACGGGCGGATGCTTGAGGAGAAAGCGGCACAGCTTCGTCTGTATTCCGGGGCAAAATATGAAACGGTACAAACCGTCCTTGCGGGCGATGTTGTTGCAGTCACGGGCTTGACCGAAACGCGGCCCGGGCAGGGCTTCGGGGCGGAGCCGGACGCCGAAGTGCCGCTGCTGACCCCGGCGATGGGATACCGGATCGGGCTGCCAAACGGCGTAGATGCGCAGACAGTTCTTCCAAAGCTGCGGCAGCTGGAAGAAGAAGAACCTTTGCTGCATATTGTGTGGCAGCCGCAGCTGAACGAAATCCACGTACAGCTGATGGGGCCGCTGCAAACGGATGTGCTTGTTTCGCTGATCCGGGAACGGTTCGATTTGGAAGTAACCATCGGCGCCGGCAGTATTCTTTACCGCGAGACGATTACCGAGGCTGTGGAAGGCGTCGGGCATTTTGAGCCGCTGCGCCACTATGCGGAGGTGCATTTGCTGTTGGAACCCGGTGAGCCGGGCAGCGGACTTGCCTTTGCTTCGGCGGTGAGCGAGGACGATTTGAATCTGAACTGGCAGCGGCTGATTCTGACGCATCTTGCCGAAAAGGAGCATCTCGGCGTTTTGACCGGTTCGCCGCTGACGGATGTGAAAATCACGCTGACAGCAGGACGTGCGCACTTGAAGCATACCGAGGGCGGCGATTTTCGGGAGGCGACCTATCGCGCGGTACGGCAAGGCTTGATGCAGGCCAAGAGCGTGCTGCTTGAACCGTATTACAGCTTCCGGCTGGAGGTTCCGTATACAGATGTCGGGCGGGCGATCAGCGATATACAGGCGATGGGCGGCGTACATGCGGCGCCGGAAGAGCACGAAGGAAAGATGGTTCTTGTGGGGACAGCGCCGGTTTCCGCTATGCTGGATTACGCCGCGGAGGTTGCGGTCTACACGCACGGTCGAGGGCGATTCTTCTGTCATACAGCCGGGTATCAGCCCTGCAAAAACGCGGAAGCCGTGATTGCGGCAAGCGGTTACGATCCGGAAGCAGATTTGGGCAATACGCCGGACAGCGTGTTTTGCGCGCACGGCGCAGGCTTCGTCGTGAAATGGAAAGACGTACCGGCCTATATGCATCTCGATACCGGATTTGGCAGACAAGTCGCCGCCGATGAGCCGACGCCGACGATCCGACAACGAAATCTGAACATCGACGAAAAAGAACTGGAAGCGATCATGGTGCGCGAATTCGGTCCGATTAAGCGCAGCATCTATTCCCCGCCGCGCGTGGTGCAGGCAGCAAAAGCGGAGACAACAAAAGAGAAAATGCCGCAGCGCGTGATCGTGGACGGCTACAATGTGATCTTTGCCTGGGACGAGCTGAAGGCGCTTTCGGCGCAAAGCCTCGATCTGGCACGTTCTAAACTGATCGAAGCGATGATCAATTATCAGAGCTTTACCAAGTCCGAAGTGGTTTTGGTGTTCGATGCGTATAAAGTTCCCGGCGGGCTCGGTGAAAAGTATAACGAAGCGGCGCTGCATATCGTGTACACGAAAGAAAATGAAACGGCGGATATGTATATCGAGCAACTTGTCAATGAAATCGGAAAAAACGAATCGGTTCGCGTCGTCACTTCCGATTCGCTGATCCGGCTCGGCGCACTGCGTTCCGGTGTGCTGCGCACATCGTCGGCAGAATTCAAAGAAGAAGTGGATCGTGTGATGGAGAAAATTGCCGAAACGATCCGGCGGAGCAATGACACGCATGGAATACAGCGAGTTTTACAAACGAATTGATGATCTTTCAGACCGGGCGGATCGGCGCGGCGTCGTCACGAAAACCGCGTTTTTGACACCTGCCGAACAAAGCATGGTAAAGCAGTATTACAGGGGCGACCGACTGCTTCTCACAGGCGGTCAGTCGGACTGTGAACGACAAATGGCCTTTTTCCTGCCCGATTATCTTGACGCAGAGCAGTTTGATCCGAACGATTACATCGGTGCGGTACAGATCAATGCACATTTCGGCACGCCGAGTCACCGCGATTACTTAGGCGCGATCTTGGGGCTCGGCATTCGCCGCGATGCGCTCGGCGATATTCGCATTATAGAAGATACGGCATACCTATTTTGCCTTCCTTCGGTGCTGCCGCTTCTTTTGGAAGAATTGGACAAAGTTGGACGTATCGGGGTAACGCTCTCCCCCATTCCGCTTGCCGATGTGCCTGCTCCGGTCGTCAAGGTCAAAGTGCGCACCTTTACGGTCAAGAGTCTGCGGCTTGACGCCGTCGCCGGGTCGATGTTCGGTCTGAGCCGCACCTCCGTGGCAGAGCTGATCCGTATGGGCGCAGCAAAGCTGAACGATCTGCCCTGTGAGCATATCGACGCCGCCGTGAAGGAGGGCGATACGATCTCGCTGCGCGGCCACGGCAAAGGGCGATTGAAAACGGTCGGCGCACGGTCGAAAAAGGATCGCCTGTTTATTGAAACGGAAGTGTTTCTGTGACGGTTCAAGCAGAAGCAGATTTGTCGGTAAAATAATCCATCTTTACGCAAAAGAACCCGCCGAGTATGGCAGGTTCCTTTTTGTTTTGGTTCAGTCGATCATAACAGGCGTTTCGGTATCGACCTGCTCGTTTCGCCAAGTCGAGAATGCGTTCAGCTCCGGCTCGGACAGCTTCAGCGCCAAGGCCATAACCGCGATATCGTCCACGTACCCGACGAAGGGCTTGTTGTCCGCAATCAGATCCTTTTTCTTCACAAGGTACAGAAACGCACCGACAAGCAACGCGATTACCTTGGGCGAAACGGTTTTGTAGGATCCGGTAATGTAGCCCTTGACCATGGCGATCATCAGCGGAATATCTGACAAAGTATTGCCGATGGCGGGCACCTCCCGCAGCTTGTCTTCCAGCATGATCAAAAGCTCATCGACCTTTGATGGATTTTTCAACAGTTCCTCGGCCTTTGCCGCGCTGTCTTCCAAAATTGTCTTTACGCGATCTGTATCCATTGTCCAGCCTCCTATCCGTTATCGTGTTGTGCCAAAGAGCAGAAACATGTTCTTCTTTGACAGTATACCATATCTTCCGTGCATTTGCAAAACCGATTTCCGTTTCATTTCATCATGGCATCATTGCCTTTGCGATTGTAAGATGGTATACTGAGTATAATAAGCAGCGGAGTAAAACGGTATGGAAAAAGATAACCACGTACAGTTTGACAAGCCCAGCGGCATACATCCCGCTATCACGCGGTATGGGTATCTGCCTCTGCAAAAGTGGGATGGAAAGCTCGTCCGCATCATAGACGACAGCGGGAATGCGTTTGACGGTGAATGCGAATACAATACAGCCGAATATATGATGCATGAATATGGATGCAAGATAGGCGCTTTGCAGATCGACGATTGGCTTTTCTACGCCGATCGGATTCGATCCGTACAAGCGATTCCACCCGAAAAGGCTTCGCTTTGGCTCGGACGCAGGCAGCATAAAATGAAGCTCTTTCCGGAGCCGTTTCGCATGATCGAAAACGGCTCCAAGACGATAGAGTTGCGCCTGTATGATGAAAAGCGGCGCAAGGTGCAAGTCGGCGATATCATCCGTTTTACGAACACCGGGGATGAAGAAGATGTTTTGCGGGTCGTTGTGGAAAAGCTGTATGTATTTAATTCATTCGAAGA
>JAFUDD010000092.1 GCA_017459315.1 Clostridia bacterium
CGGACAGCACTTTGTCGCGGCGGAGCGGCGCGATCCGTTCAGTGTCTTTATAGACGAAACAATGGCGCGCTGGATCGAAACGCTGAACGACGAGCAGAAGCAGACGCTGATCACGGCGATCTTCGATTCCCTCGAAGCCTCCGGCGTCTCGACCGTGAACGACCTCAAGACCGGCAATCTCGCCACCTATAACGCAATTTTGCAGGCGATCAAAAAACTGGATCCCTCGATGCAATCCGAGGTCGCGGACGCGATGCGCAAGCTCGCGCTTGCGGGCCGTGACGTGCTGCATGAGGAGATTCAAAAGAAGCTCGAGGCGCTGATACCGAATAACACACCCGAATTGCGGTAAAATATCCCATCCTCGAAAGGAGCCCCCTATGGCAAACGTGTATTTCACCCGGGAGATCACGCCCGAAAGCGTGATCCGTATGTACAAGGCACTCGGCAAGGAGCTGACCGGCCGCGTCGCGGTCAAGGTGCACTCCGGCGAGCAGGGCAACCAGAACTTCCTGCGTCCCGCGTTTCTGAAGCCGATGGTCGATTACGTCGGCGGCACGGTCGTGGAGTGCAACACGGCCTACGGCGGCGCAAGAAATTCGACCCAAAAGCACAAAAAGCTGTTCAAAACTCACGGCTGGACGGAGCTGTTCGACGTGGATCTGATGGACGCCGAGGGGCCGGATGTGCGCTTCGAGATCCCGAACGGCAAGGCGATTCAGGAAAACTTTGTCGGAAAGAACCTCCTGCACTATGATTCGATGCTCGTGCTGGCGCACTTCAAGGGGCACCCGATGGGCGGCTTTGGCGGCGCGCTCAAGCAGCTTTCGATCGGCTGCGCGTCGAGCGAGGGCAAGGCCTATATCCATTCGGCAGGCTATACCAAGGATCAGAGCATCGTGTGGGGCAATCACGCCGAGCAGGACAGATTCCTCGAAGCGATGGCGGATGCGGCGGGCAGCGTCGTGCGGCACTTTAACGGCAACATGGCGTTCGTGTCCGTGATGTGCAACCTGTCCGTGGACTGCGACTGCTGCGAGGTCGCGGAGGACCCGTGCATGCAGGATATCGGCATCCTTTCGTCGCTCGACCCGGTCGCGCTCGACACGGCCTGCATGGATCGCATCTATGCGTCCGACGATCCCGGCAAGGCGCATTTCCTTGCCCGCGTGAACCGGCAGCACGGCACGTACATTCTCGACGCCGCCGAGGCGCAGGGCTACGGCAGCAAGGCGTATACGCTGATCGAGCTGTAACGGGGGACAAACCTGCACGAACGTTTTTCACCGCACCGGAGGTGCCTTATGCGACAGGAGGATTTGGAACGCTTCGACATGCGCCGTAAGCCGATGCGGACGGCGTGGTATCTGCGCCCGCTGACGTATCTTTTGAGCGCGCCGGACGTATGGAAGCACCGCGCAAAGATCACCAAGATCCGCGCCGAGGGGTTGAAGCCGCCGTATGTGCTGTTGTGCAACCACAACGCATTTTTGGATTTCAAGGTCGCAACGACGGCGATCTACCCGCACCGTGCGAACTATGTCGTCGCCATTGACGGATTCATCGGGCGCGAATGGCTTTTGCGGCGCGTCGGGTGCATCTGCAAGCGCAAGTTCACCGGCGATCTCACGCTGATCCGGCAGCTCAAGCGCGTCGTGGACAACGGCGACGTGTGCCTGCTCTATCCGGAGGCGCGCTATTCGCTCTGCGGCACGACCGCCGTCCTGCCCGCATCGCTGGGCAAGCTCTGCAAGCTGCTCGGCGTGCCGGTCGTCACGCTGATCTGCCACGGGCACCATATCGACTCGCCGTTCTGGAACCTGCATCCGCGCGGCGTCCGTCCCACCGAAGCGGAGTTTACCGTGCAGTACACCGCCGAGGAATTGCAAAAGGCCACGCCGGACGAGATCAACGCGCGGCTTGTGGAAGCGTTTCAGTACGACGAATACGCCTGGCAAAAGGCGCGCGGCATCCGCGTGACCTATCCAAAGCGCGCCGAGGGACTGGAAAAGGTGCTCTACCAATGCCCGCATTGCCAAACCGAATATCGCATGGCGTCCGAGGGGACGGCGCTGTTCTGCCGCGCGTGCGGCAAGCGGTGGCAGTATACCGAGCTTGGCGAGCTGAAAGCCGAAGCCGGCGAAACGGAATTTTCGCACATTCCGGACTGGTATGAATGGGAGCGCATCAACGTGCGGCGCGAGGTCGAAGCCGGGACGTATGATTCGGGCGAGCTGCCGGTCTTGGTGCGGTCGCTGCCGAATGCGAAGCGGTTCATCGAACTCGGCGAGGGCGTTTTGCGCCACGACATGCACGGCTTTTCCGTGCGCGGCACGGACCGCGACGGCGACCCGTTTTCGATGGACATTCCGAAGGCCATGCA
>JAFUDD010000093.1 GCA_017459315.1 Clostridia bacterium
ATAACCGAGAATCATCCCGTTCGGCTTATGCATCGTGCCATCGAATCCAAGCGACTTTGCAATCGGATGGTTCCAAAAGACGCCTGCCGATGCGGCTGCATGCCCGCCCGCTGAAAAGCCGCAGACATAGATGCGATTTGGGTCGATATGATGCTCCGCCGCATGGCTTCGGACATAGCATATCGCTGTAAACAGTTCCGCTAAAGCCGTTGGGAAATAGCCGTCCGGCGCGCAGGTGTAGGAAAGCACATAAGCGGAAATGCCGTGTGCCAGGAACACTTCGGCGACCGGCTCGCCCTCACGGTCGGAGATCCAGCTGTATGCGCCGCCGGGACAGATAATCACGGCAGGCCGCAGGATATCCGCGATATCGCCGTATACCGGCAACTCATACCCAACAAAGCCGCAAGGCTTTTGGGGTGTTGGGATTCCGGCCTTGCCATAGTCCACCGTTAATGCAATTCTGGTTCCGAGCATAGCGTTACCTCACATGCGATTTCCAGTTGCGTTCGATATCGCGTTCGGCATCCCGTTCGGCGATGCTGGCACGCTTATCGTAGAGCTTCTTGCCTTTGGCTACCGCCAGTTCGATCTTAACCCTTCCGTCCTTGAAATAGGCAGACAATGGAATCAAGCTGTATCCGGATGTTTGCTGCAGCTGACCGAGCTTTCGGATCTCGCGCTTATGTGCGAGCAACCGCCGGGTGCGGAACGGATCATGGTTGAAGATATTGCCCTGTTCATACGGACTGATATGCATACCGTACAGAAACAGTTCTTCATTCTTGACCTGTGCATAGCTGTCCTTCAGATTCAACTGACCGCCGCGGATGGACTTCACCTCGGTGCCGACAAGCTCGATACCGCATTCATACGTATCTTCAATGAAATAGTCGTGGCGCGCCTTGCGATTAACCGCGACCGTTTTGATGCCCTTGTGGACCGGCATGGGACACGCCACCTCCTTTCATGGAAAAGCGGTGCAATTGGATTGCACCGCATCAGTTCCGAATGCTTAATGCCCGGCTTATTTGAAGAGCTGAATAATGGGCAGGACGATGGCGAGAACCGCGATCACGATAGCCAAATACACGGTGATCTTCTGGAGCTTGGCTTCACGGCTTGCCGCCTTGCCGCGCGAAGAAAACGTCTTGGTCTCGCTGCCGTATGCGGCGCCGATGCCCGCCGACTTGCTCTTCTGCAGAAGCACAACAACGCACATCAGAATCGATGCAAGAACGAGTAAACCTAAAATAATGCCGTACAAAATATTCATAATAATCCTCCACATATATGTGCAATGGTGATTATAACACGCAAATCCGGCAAATGCAAGCAAAAGGTTGGAAATCTCTGCGGATTTTTCTTTGAAAATGATTTCCTTTTCGGCAAACAGCGAAAACAGGTCGCAGATGCTTTGCATTTTTGCGCATGTTTTGTTATACTGTTTCCATGCGGACATTATCCTTTACAATTGAACCGGATTTTGACGGGTGCTCCGTTAAGGATGCACTTTCCAAAAAGGCGCTTGTTTCCGATACGCTTTGCTCCAAGTTGAAGCGCCGCAAGGCCTCCGTCTGTTTGAACGGGTTGCCGGCCTATGTAACCGTTTCGGTGCATACCGGGGACATACTGACCGTTGCTGTCGGTGATCCTGAAAAAGATCCGACGATCCGTCCGATGCCTTTTCCCCTTTCCGTGCTATACGAGGATGACGATTTAGTTGTCATAGACAAGCCGAACGGCCTTGCCGTCCACCCCTCTCGCGATCCTTCTGAAGTCACGCTTGAAAACTCGCTTGCGGCCTACTTGACCGGAACGGATAATCCGCATCCCGTAAGCCGTTTGGATCGCGGCACGACAGGTCTGTTAACGGTGGCCAAGTCCGGATGGGCGCACAGTTGGATGAAGGAATTGCAGCATTCGGGCGGCATGCAGAAAGCGTATCTTGCGATCTGCACCGGCATACCCGAAAAGGAACATGATGTTATACGAGCGCCGATTGGCTATTATGAAGGCTCGTCGTATCAGCGTATTGTCCGGCCGGACGGAGCGCCGTCTGTCACTGAATATACCCTATTGTCTGTGCAAGACGGCTTATCCCTTTTGCGCCTGATACCGCACACGGGACGCACGCATCAGCTTCGCGTTCATATGGCCTATATTGGTCATCCGCTCTTGGGCGACTGGCTTTACGGCAAACGGGATGACCGCATCAATCGTCCTGCTTTGCATGCTGCCGAATTAGCATTTATTCACCCGTTGACCAAGCAAACAATCCATTTGACTTCTCCTCTGCCTGAGGATATGCGTTCCTTTTTCCCCTTCATGGTGTAACAGCAAAGCCGGCCTGCTGATGGGGCCGGCTTACGTTGCTGTGTTATTGCTTTATTCAGTTCATATACGTATGCAGGAAGGAAAGTACCGTATTTTCATAACGTTCCGGATACTTATAACTGGATTCCCCGTGCACGGCGTCCTCAAAGACAGCTTTCTGTTTCGGAGCCGCACATGCCTGATACACTCGATCCAGCATGTAAAACTGAACAAATTTGTCGGCGGTTCCGTGAATGAACAGGGTCGGGATATGTGATTTTTTCACGGCTTCCTCGGCATTGGTTTCGGAGAACCAGTACCCTGCAAGAAGCCTGCACCACAAAGAAGCCAGCTGACGAAGCGGAAATGCGGGTACATGCCGCAGCCGAATCAAGTAATCGGTAACATCCATGAGGGAGGTATAGCCGCAATCTTCAATCGCGCAGGCCAACTGCGGGATCGGATAATTGCCGGTTGTGAGCATAACCGTTGCGGCGCCCATCGAAACGCCTATGATGGCGATGCGGCAATCGGCGCCAAAGCGTTCCGCCGTCCAATCCATCCAAGCGCGGACATCCCGCTGATCGAGCGCACCGAAGCCGATATATTTGCCCTCGCTCGCGCCGTGGGCACGATCATCCAGCGCCAATATCGTATACCCTGCCCGATAATACATTTCAAAGCTCGCGCCGAAATCCCATGCGGAGGAGCTGTGATAGCCGTGAACCAGTATCACGATGCGGTCAGCTTGGCGGTTCGGATAGAGCTTGGCGCGAAGAGTCAATCCATCAAATGACTTGATCGAAACAACCTCATGCCTGCATACCGCGTTCTGTCTTGCTTTCTCTTTTATGACAGGCACATAAGGCTGCAGCGCGCGGCCTTCCCCGCCGTCAAGGCTGTCTGCTGCCTTATGGTTCTCCAAGCACATGTATCGAAAGAAGATATACCCCAGCAGCAATGCGATAGCCGCCAAACCGACGATAATCAAAGCTGCGATCCAAATCCATTCCATAAGTATACCTTCTTTCTATCCGATATGTACAATCCGATTCGGCCGCATTGGTCTTCGAATGTTTTGCGGCGTCTACTCCAGTCAACGCACTGTCCTTGGCGAGATTGAAGCAACTGCTTGTTCGGTTTGATCGGGGGCTTGATCTGCGGTGATCGTCGAAGCCTCGATA
>JAFUDD010000094.1 GCA_017459315.1 Clostridia bacterium
ATCCGCACGGGCAGCGAGATCGTGGATACTGTGCTTTGCCAGAAGCAGATCGTCTGTACACAGAAGGGGATCGCGCTGTCCTACGTCTGCGACGGAACTGCCGTGCGGTTCGTTGAGCCGTCGAAGCTGTATTCTTTATTGGACAACGCGCTGGAAAATGCAATGGAGGCAACGGCATCGCTGCCCGAGGAGGAGCGCGTGATCTCCGTCGGCATCGCAAAGCAGGACGAAAACATACGCATCGAGGTTTCCAACTACTTCGACCCGTCCGTTGCCGTGACAAACGGCACTTCCAAGGCGGACAGGCAGCGCCACGGGTACGGTCTGAAAAGCATGCGTTACATTGCGGAAAGCATGGGTGGGAGCGTACAGATCGAGCAGCATGGCAATATGTATTTTCTGACGGTGCTTCTGCCGACAGAATAGCGTATTCCGAACGAAACTATGCCGCTTCAGCATAAGGCTGTGCGGCGTTTCTTGCATTTGGTGCGTTGTCACGATAAAGTAAGGAAAACGAATATGCGGAGGTAGGATATGAAACAGCGCAACCCTTGGAAGCTCATCACCGTCATTTTGGCGGTTCTGACGGCAATCCTGATCGCAGCAATCCCGGTTACGAACTATTACGCAACCATGATCAACGCGGCGCTCGGCGCAGAGACGCAAAAGATCATTCCGGGTGAGGATTCGACGATCTTCTATTGGACGGATTATGAGAACGAGGAAGACATCGTGGCGCACGTCTGGGAAAACTGCTATAACGTGGAAGCCGAGGGCGCGGCGCTGCTGCTGAACCGCAACGATGCGCTGCCCCTGCCTGCGGATGCAAAGATTTCGCTGTTCTCGCAGTCCGTGGCGGATCCGGTTCTGACCGGCACGGGTTCGGCGTTCATGGCAACCGGCGACGCCAAGAGTATCTATGCCGCGCTGCAGGATTCGTTTTCGGAGGACTGCGTGAACAAGGACTTGTGGAAGTTCTATAAGACCTCCGGTTATAAGCGCGAGAACGCCAAGCTCTCCGGCGGCAGCCCCGATCAATACCGCATCGGCGAGGTGCCGTGGGAGAAGATGCCGGATGCCGTCAAGGCGACGTTTGCTGACTACGGCGACTGCGCGCTCGTGCTGCTGTCCCGTTCGTCCGGCGAGGGCGCGGACCTGCCGAACGCCCGCGAATCGCTCGAACCGTACATGACCGGCGGCGACTATCTGCGGCTCTGCAAAGAGGAAACGGATCTTTTGGAAAACCTGAAGGCGCTGAAGGCGAGCGGCACGTTTAAGCGGATCGTCGTTCTGCTGAACTCATCCTCGACGCTGCAGCTTGATTTCATCGATACCTACGATATCGACGCAGTGCTTTGGACCGGCAACTTCGGCATGAACGGCATCCCCGCGGCTGTGGACATCCTTGCGGGCAAGGTTAACCCCTCCGGCCGCATCGTCGATACGTTTTTGAAGGATAACCATGCGTCTCCGGCGATGGCGAACTATGACGCGTTCCCGTATACGAACGCCGACGAGCTCGGATTGGAGTTTGCGCAGAACAACACGGCGCCGGGCATCGAAAAGTGCAACCGCAATTATGTCGTGTATCAGGAAGGCATCTATGTCGGGTACCGCTACTTTGAAACGCGGTATGAGGATTATGTGCTGAACCGGGGGAATGCAGGCGACTTTGTCTATGGCGACGTGGTTGCGTTCCCGTTCGGCGCGGGCTTAAGCTATACGACCTTTGCCTATTCCAACTTCAAGCTGGCTGACAACGGCAGCACGTTTACCGCCGAAGTCGACGTGAAAAACACCGGTGACCGCGACGGACTGCACACCGTTCAGATCTATTTCCAGTCCCCGTATACCGACTATGATCGGGAAAACGGCGTCGAAAAGGCGGCGGTCGAGCTTTGCGGCTTTGATAAGAAGACGATTAAGGCGGGGGATACCGAACACTTTGCGATCGAGATCAAAAAGGACGATCTGACCAGCTACGATGCGAACAACGCCAAGACGTACATCATGGACGCGGGCGATTATTACTTCACGGTCGGCACCGACGCGCATAACGCCATCAATAACATCCTTGCCGCCAAGGGCGCGGACGCAACCCGCATGGACGCTTCGGGTGACGCAAGTCTTACCGCCAAGTGGACGCTGGATGCGCTCGATACGACGACCTACGCCGTTTCGGCCTACACCGGCAACCCGATCACGAACCGGTTTGACAATGCGGACCTGAACAAATACGACGGCGCAGACGGACAGACCGTGACGTATCTGTCCCGTGCGGATTGGACTGGCACGTTCCCGACGACGCAGAGCCTCCGCGTGACCGACGCAATGTGGGCGGACGGTCTTACGCACGAAGAAGAAGGACGGGCGGCGATTGCCGAAAAGATGAAAGCGGCTTATTGGGCGAACGCTTCGGTTCCCGCGAGCGGCGTCGCAGGGGAAAAGAACGCGATTGATTATGTGACGGTCGATTACGACGATCCCGCTTGGGACGCGCTGATCGCACAGATCTCCTATGAAAACAAGCTTGATATGATCTACAACGGCGCGTACAATACCAAGGCGCAGCCGGAGATCAACCTCCCCGCGACGCAGGAGATGGACGGACCGACGGGCTTCACCAAGAGCCTGATGGGCGGCGGCAGCGGCATGGCGTTCACTTCCGAGGACGTGATGGCCGCAACGTATAACCGCAAGCTGATTGAAGAAGTCGGCAAGTGCATCGGCGAGGACATGATGCACGGCAATCAGGGCACGAGCGCGTCTGCAATCGCCGGCATCTATGCGCCGGGCGCCAACATTCACCGTACGCAGTATCTCGGACGCCACAACGAGTATTTCTCCGAGGACGGCTGGCTTTCCGGCGAGATCTGCGCTGCCGAGGTGCAGGGCATCCGGAGTCGCGGCGTACTGGCGTTTGTCAAGCACTTTGCCTTGAACGACCAGGAGGAGGGACGCTACGGCGTTTCTGTCTGGGCGAACGAACAGGCGATTCGCGAGCTGTATCTTGAAGCGTTCGAGGGCGCGATCCGCGGCGGCGCGATGAACGTGATGACGAGCTTCAACCGCATCGGCGTTGTCTGGTCGGGCAGTCACCATGGACTGATGACCGACGTGCTACGCGACGAATGGGGCATGCAGGGCGCGGCGGTCACCGATATGGCGCTGAACGCGAAATGGATGGATTACCGGCTCGGTCTGCTTGCCGGACAGGATATCTGGTGCGGGTCAAAGGGCAGCATGGGCACGCTGGACGGCAGCGAGAACGATCCCGCGATCACCTCCGCCATGCAGAACGCGACTAAGAATATTGTCTATTCCGTTACGCGTTC
>JAFUDD010000095.1 GCA_017459315.1 Clostridia bacterium
ATTAACCCTTGACCGCGCCGCCGGTGACGCCTTCGACGTAGTACTTTTGCAGGCACATGAACAGGATCGTGACGGGGATCGCGACGATCACGCCGCCCGCGCAGAACATCGTGTAGTTGTTGTTGATCTGGTCGGGCGTCAGCCAGTTATACATACCGACGGCCACGTTCATGCCGGACGAGTTGCCGAACGAAATGTAGTTGGCGAATACGTAGTCGCCCCACGGGCCCATGAACGCGGTCAGCAGCGTATAGATCACGATCGGGCCGGCCAGCGGCAGAATGATCTTATACAGCACCTGCGCGCGGGTCGCGCCGTCGATGCGCGCCGCTTCGTCGAGCGACTTCGGGATCGTGTCGAAAAAGCCCTTGGACACGTAATAGCCCATGCCGGACGAGGCGATGTACACCAGGATCAGGCCCGGAACGGCGTTCGCCTGCGTAAGGCCGAGGTCCTTCAATACGCGGTACAGAATGATCATCGTGAGCATGCCGGGGAACATGCCGAGGATCAGCATGAACTGCATCAGCGGCTTTCTCATCTTGAAGCGGAAGCGGGACAGCGTGTAGCTCATGCAGAGGACGATGATCGTCTGCAAGGCCGCCGTGATCAGCGCCGTGATGAACGTGTTGAGATACCACTTCGGGAAGTTGGTGTTCATCAGGTTCACGTAATTGTCAAAGCCCCATTGCTTCGGAATGACATAGCCGACCTGCCAAGAGGATTCCACGCGGAACGACTGCAGAACGATGCAGATAAACGGGATCAGCCAGATCACGCTGATCACGATCAGCAGAATGTGGATGATCGTATTGGAGATGGCGTTTGCGGCGCGGATCCCCATGTGTTGTTTGATCGGTTTCGTCTCCATTATTGGAAGTCCTCCTCATTCTGAATAGACGGCAGGAAGTTATACACGATCAGCGTGATGACCGCGATCACGACGAATACGAGGATACCGATAACGGAAGCCAGATAATACTGGGATTCCGGCCCCATCGTGATCTTGAACAGCCATGTGATCAGCAAATCCGTATAGCCGACGCTGCCCGCCGCGCCCGAAGCGTTGATGTTGATCGGCGCGCCGCCCGTCAAGAGGTAGATGACGTTGAAGTTGTTCATGTTGCCGGTAAAGCTCGTCAGCAGGTACGGGCCGGTGACGAACAGCATGTACGGCAGCGTGATCTTCATGTACTGCTGCCACGCGTTCGCACCGTCGATCTTGGCGGACTCATACAGGTCGGCCGGTATGTTCATCAAAATACCGGTGGCCATCAGCATCAGGTAGGGAATGCCGATCCAGATATTGACGACGATGACCGTGATGCGTGCCCAAGTCGGATCCTCCCAGAACGGCAGCGGCTTTGTGATCCAGCCGAGGTCGAGCAGCATGCCGTTGATGATGCCGGACTTGGCGAACATCTTGCTCACGTACAGCAGGGAAATGAACTGCGGAATGGCGATCGTCATGACGAGGATCGTGCGCCACACCTTTTTCAGACGGATGCCCTTTTTATTGATCATCATGGCGACGAGCATGCCGAGGAAGTAGTTGGTGAACGTCGCAAAGAACGCCCACATCAGCGTCCACGAAAGCACCTCGCCGAACGTCGCGGAATAGTTGACGTTGCCGGAGCCCGTCCAGTTCAGCATCGTGTTGAAGTTGTCGAGCCCGACCCAGGAGAACAGGTTGTTGAAATAGCCGTCGTGCGTGCCGTCGTAGTTCGTGAACGCAACGAGGATCATGAACACGATGGGCATGACCGTGAAGATCAGAATACCGGTCAGCGGCAGCGCCAGCAGCGTCTTGTGGAACTGGTCGTCCACGAGCGAGCGCAGGTCGTCCTTGCCGCTCTTGAGTTTTTTGCCGGAGCGCAGGATCTGCTCGGCGAGCTTGTTCTGCTTCACGTTCACGCGCCACGTATACAGGAACGCGATGATAAAGAAGATCGTCAGCACGCCGTAGAGCAAAATTTTGAAGGAGTTGTCGCCGTATGCGGTGACGTAGGTGTCGTAGATCTCGTTGTAGACGCGGTGCGGGCCGACCGTGCCGAGCGACGGCAGCATGCGCATCCAGTAGGCGCCGGCAAGGATCATGTACCCGATAAAGACGATTTCAAACAGCAGAAACAGCAGGCCGCGCAGGATCTGTCCCCGCGCGAGGCAGCCGAAGCCCATAATGAGGTACGAAATCTTGGTCTTCCAGTCGCCCTGCACGAAGGTCATGATGATATCCTTGCACTCGTTGCCGACCGCCTTCGCCGCGTTGACAAAGAACAGGCCGATGGTCTTGAACAGGTTCAAAAACCATTGCGGGATGCCGGCAAAGAAGCTGAGGAAGCGATAGCCAAAACGCTGCCATTTGGAGAGCTTCAGGTATTCCAAATCGCTGTAATGTTTCATAATACACCCCCTTTGAACGGAAAATCGGTTGGAGCCGCCGTCCGGCTCCAACCGAAATGTGCCGGAATCAGACCCGGACGGGGCGTGCCCCGCCGAACCGATTCGTTCGTGATGGATTATTCGGCGCCGAGCGTGATGGTCAGCGCGTTGATGTCGAGCGTGATGACGTAGGTGCCGTCCGCTTCCACCTTCACGTTGCCGCCGTCCTGTACGGCTACGCCGTCGGTCAGACCGTAGTTGATCGCCCAGTCCGCATTGGCGCGGCACTTGAACTCTTCACCGGCCTTCAGCGCGAGAGCTTCGGACTTCCAAACGCCGGTCTCGACCTCGGTCATGTCAAAGTCCTTGCCCCAGCCGGATTCGAGGATGCCGCCGATCACGGTCCAGGTCGCCTTTTCCACGGTGAGGGTCTCATCGTTCAGATTGAGGGTGACGATGTAGCTGCCGTCCTCTTCCGCGACGATGTTGCCGCCGTCCTGTACGGCTGCGCCGTCGGTGATGCCGTAGTTCTTGGCCCAGTCCGCATTGGCGCGAACCTTGAATTCATCGCCGGCCTTCAGCACAACGGAGACCTTCCAAACGCCTGCGTCGCCTTCCTTCATCGGGAAGTCGGTATCCCAGGTGGTGCCCATGATGCCGCCGATCAGCGCCCAGGTATCGGGCTCGGCCGCTTCTTCGCCGTCAGCCTCGGGAGCGGGAGCCGCTTCGGGGACGACGCCGTCCTGGTTGTAGAAGGACAGCGTGACGGTGTTGGCGTCGAACTTGACGGTGTAGGTATCGTCCGCCGGAACCTTGACGTTGTTGGTCGTGCCACCCGCGGTCGTTGAACCGTCGGCCTCGATGCCGTAGTTGTTGGTCCAGTCCGCATTCATACGAATCTTGAATTCATCGCCGGCCTTCATCGGGATCGGATCGGATACCCAGATGCCCGGCTCCTGCTCGGTCATCTTCATGTCGGTCGCCCAGGCGCTGCCTTCAAAGCTGCCAATAACGCCCCAGTAATCGGGAAGCTCCTCTTCGCCTTCCTTCTTGAGGTAGTCGCCGAGGGACTCTTCGTAGGCCTTCAAAGCCGCACGGATCTCGTCGTCGTTGGTTGCCTTTTCAAGCGCCTCGCCGAGAACCTGCGCGCTGCTGCTCCACCAGTTGCCGGGGATGTTGCCCTGCATGACGGAGAAGGGCGCCTGCTTTGCGATAGCGCCGATAACGGCATCCGCGAGGACGGTGTCGCTCTGGCAAGCAGCGATGTTGGAGGGACCCCAACCGGCGGCGGAGAATCTTTCG
>JAFUDD010000096.1 GCA_017459315.1 Clostridia bacterium
ACAAAGCACATCCACGCATACGGCACGCGCAGAACCGTCAAAATATAGTATACGACAGCGGCGACAAGGAAGGCCAGCCCGACCGACAGCAGCGAGATCAGCCAATGCCGACGGCGGCGCTCGGACGCCGGCCGCTTCAGCATGCCCTCGTGCAGGAACTCATCGACGGGAATTTCATACAGCTCGGCAAGGCGACAGAGCACAAGCAGGTCGGGCAGACCGTCGCCCCGCTCCCACTTGGACACCGACTTGTCGGAATAATTGATTTTTTCAGCCAGCTCGGCTTGTGTCATATTGGCTCGTTTCCGGTACGCCGTCAGGCGCGCGGCAACGATTTGGCGAATGCGCTCGCTTTCCATGGAAACCTCAAAAAAGTCCCGAAAACGGGGATTCTATTGTGGGTAGAGTGCCGAAATGCAAACTCTACCGCATAGATCCGCAGCAGTAGAGAGAAAATGCGTGTTCGCTGCGGCGGCGGGGCACAAATATCCCCTTTCTGCTTCTATTATAACGGTTCCGTCAAAAACGTGCAAGATACAATTGCGGCACAAATATGACTTTCGCGGGAATCTTTTATGAATCGACAGGCCGCTCCCTTGAATTTTCAACGCGGCTTCTCGGTTTTGCCGCCCGTTTTGCCGAAGGATTTAGGTGCAAAATTTTTGTCCGAGACCTTGCTTTTGGCGCAAAACCAAAGTACACTAAGGATACATACACTATACTAGAAGGAGCTTCTGCGTCATGCCATCGACCGGAAAATGCCAATATTGCGATTCCACGATCAGCTCGACCGATCAGCGTTGTCCGTACTGCGGCGCGCCGAACCCGAACTATGTGGAAAATACCGAACGTACCGTCTTTCTGCCCAAGACGATTGCGGAGTTGAAGGAGTACTGTGCCGAGCGCGGTATGCCGCTTCTTAGGATGCGCTTCTTTATCGGGGAGGATTACCGTCAGCCCCGCGCATTCGGCATCTATCAGGACGGCAACGACTTTGTCGTATATAAAAACAAGTCCGACGGCTCCCGTGCCGTGCGCTATCGCGGACCGGACGAGGAGCACGCCGTCAGCGAGATCTTCGCCAAGCTGCTCGAAGAATGTCACAATCGCGGCATCTATCCGGACGGCAAGCCGACGCCGGAGCAGGAGGCCGAACGGCAGAAGCGCGAAGCCAATGCAAAACGCAGCAAGCGGACGCTGCTTCTCTTTGTCGCAGGCTTTCTGGCGTTCTCGCTGCTGACCACCTTTGTTTCGCGCTGCCAACATCGCAACGACGGCTACTACCAGTTCAACGACGGCTTGACATGGTATCATTACGGCAACGACTGGTACTATACCTACAACGACACGAGCGTCGGCAGCTGGTATGAGGGCGATGTGCCGTACAACGATTACGGCGACTATTACGTCGGCGATTCGTTCGATTCTGACTGGGGCGTTTCGGACTTTAAAAATTCCACGATGTGGGATTCGATTCAGGAAAGCCATTCCTCGTCCTCTTCCGATTATGACAGCTGGGATTCCGGGAGCACGGACTGGGATTCGGATTGGTAAAGCCAATAGACAAGAGCCCTCTCGAATGTTTCGGGAGGGCTCTTTCTTAAGCGGTTCAATTCGTCGCTTCATCCGGCGCGTATTCGAGAAGGTCGCCGGGCTGACAATGCAGAGCTTCGCAAATCGCGATCAGCGTAGAGAAACGGATCGCGCTGATATGGCCGTTTTTCAGCTTCGAGAGGTTGACGTTCGCCACGCCGACCTTTTCGGAAAGCTCGTTGAGGCTCATTTTCCGATCCGCCATGACCCGGTCGAGCCGCAAGATAATTCTGCCCATGGTTCACCTCACAGCGTTTCGTCGGCTTCCTTCTGGAGCTGCGCGCCATAGCGGAAGATGATGGTGAGGAACAGGACGATCAGCGCAATCAGGATCGGAGCGAAGCTGAACGACAGCTCGAAGCCGGTATCCATGCCCGCCGGGTTCAGCGCAAAGGACAGGTCAAGGCTGCGCTGCATCACGGCGTTCGCCGCGGCCTCGGCAACGCTCGTTACGACCGCGCCGCCGACCAGCACCCACGCAAACACGGTCATGCGCTTTACGACATCGTCCGCAAACGGCGTATCACAGCGGCGGAACCCGTCCGCAAGCCGCTTTAAGAAGATGAATACGACGAGCAGCGCCGCGCAGTACACAAGCCCCGCCAGAATCGCATACACCGCGTTATGCAGGCTGAACTGCATCCGGTCGCTGACCGCGTGCACGACAAGCCCCTCCGCCGTCTTTTCCATCTGCATATCGACAAACTCAACGCCGTTGACCTTCATCATCGCGTCCAGCTCGGTCGGATCGTCCGGAATCTGATCGCGCACCGCGCCGATCAGGCTGTTGCCCACCGTGATGTCCATGTCCGTCGCTACGCCGAGTGTGACGGCGTCGTTCGGCAGGATCGCCAGCACCACCGCGCTCGCCGCGAGCGCAAAGCACGCCACCGCCATCAGCACGATCAGAATGATCGAAACGACCTGCCCCGCCACGCCGATGCGGTTGACCTTCTTTTTGATTGACAGTTCCATTGTGTTATCCTCCAAATTCGTTAATTTGTTAACGTTTATCGTTAACTGACGAGGATAGGATAACACGCTCTTTTGCGTTTGTCAACTACTTTTTTACGATAAACGTAAATATTTTTATGAAAATATGAAATGCTGCCCGTTATGGGCAGCATTATCGTATCTATATGGGTTTGGAATACGGCTTACCGCAGCGCCGCAAAGGTTTCCTTCAGCGCGGGATAGATGCGGCGGTACTTTTGATACTGCGCTTCATACCGCGCGGCAATGGCGGGATCCGGCTCGACGACCTTGGCGGTATGCACAAGCGCGTCCGCGCAGGCCTCAACCGAGGCATACGCGCCGTCGCCGACCATCGCCAGCATCGCGCCGCCAAAGCCCGGGCCTTCCTCGGCTTGCGGAATCTCCAAGCGGATATTCAGCACGTTGGCGACGATCTTGCGCCACAGCGGGGACTTCGCGCCGCCGCCGCACAGACGGCTGCTCGCAATCGGGATATCGAGCGCCTTGGCAACCTCAAAGCAATCGCGCACCGCAAAGGCGACGCCCTCCAGCACGGCCTGCAGCATATCCGCGCGCGTCGAATCCATCGACAGTCCCGTGAACGTGCCGCGCGCGTTCGTGTCGTTGATCGGGCTGCGCTCGCCCATCAGGTACGGGAGGAAATAGACGCGGTTGCTGCCGAGCTTGTCGTCGGTGATCGAGACTTGCTCGCCCGCGTAGTCCTTCGTTTTCAGGATCTCGTCGCAGAACCACTTGTTGCAGCTCGCGGCGGAAAGGATGCAGCCCATCATATGATAACGGCCGTTCGCATGGGCGAACGAATGCAGCGCATTGAACGGATCGACGCCGAACTTGTCGGACGCGATAAAGATCGTGCCGGACGTGCCGAGGCTGATGTTGCAGGCCCCGTCACCGACCGTGCCGGTGCCGACCGCTGCGGCGGCGTTGTCCCCCGCACCCGCAACGACCTTGACGCTTTCCGAAAGGCCGAGGGCTTTTGCCTCTTCGGGCAGCAGCGTGCCGGTCACGTCATAGCTTTCAAACAGCCGCGGCATCTGCGCCTCGGTGACGCCGCAAAGGTCGAGCATCTCCTTCGACCAGGTCTTATGCGCAACGTCCAGCAGCAGCATACCGCTTGCGTCCGAATAGTCGCACGAATGTACGCCGGTCAGACGGTAGTTGATATAGTCCTTCGGCAGCATGATCTTTTGGATGCGGGCGAAGTTTTCCGGCTCGTTGTTCTGCATCCACAGGAGCTTCGGCGCGGTGAAGCCGGCAAACGCAATGTTCGCGGTTCTGGCCGACAGAACGGACTTTCCGATTTCGTTGTTGAGGTACTCCACCTCCTTATCGGTTCTGCCGTCGTTCCAGAGGATCGCGGGGCGGATCACGTCGTCGTTTTTATCGAGCGCGACGAGGCCGTGCATCTGCCCGCCGCAGCCGATCGCCTTGACTTCGGACGCGTCGATCGGACGCAGCAGCTCGTTCACGCCTGCGACGACCGCGTTCCACCAATCGAGCGGGTTCTGCTCACTCCAGCCCGGCTGCGGGAACGAAAGCGGATATTCCTTCGTTACGCTGCCCGCAATGGTTCCTTTTTCGTCCACAAGCAGCAGCTTCACCGCCGAGGTGCCGAGATCAATGCCGATGTAGTACATACTGTTTCTCCTTTTTCGATATTATGAAAGAGGTCTTCCCTTTGTCATTCCCAGATATGATACGCCATCAGGAAATGCTCCTTCCAGTATTTCCCGGTGAGCACGGAGTTTGTGATGCGAACCTGTCCGGCGCTTGAGGATGCGTCGATCATCTTGCCGTTGCCGAGATAGATGCCGACATGTCCCTTGCCGCTGCCCGTGCCGGAGAACACGATCACGTCGCCGCGCTTCATGTCGCTCATGGACAGGATGCGCTGATACTTCTTGCAGGTGCGCCAGCCCTTGCTTGTCATATAGCTTTGCTTGACGCCCACTTGGTTCAGGCACCAGTAGACGAAGCCGGAGCAGTCAAACGTGTTCGGCCCCTTGCCGCCGCTGACGTACTTGCAGCCGAGCTTGCTTTCCGCGACCGCAATGAACGCTTCGATGCCCTCGCCGTAGTCGATGGTGCTGCCGGACGGGCCGGTGTCGCCCGCGTCGGGCTTGGGCGTCGCCGTCGGCTTCGGTGTGGCCGTGGGCTTGGGCGTCTTGGTCGGTTTGGGTGTGGAGCCGTCCGGCGCGGCGGTGGGCTTCGGCGTTTTGGTCGCCTTCGGCGTCGGCGTCGCAGTCGGCTTCGGGGTCTTGGTGGGCTTGGGCGTCGGGGTCGGCGTCGGCCTGGGCGTCGGCGTCGGGTTCGGCACCGCGGAAGCATCGTGCAGCTTCTCGATCGTTTCGGTGTTCGCCTCGCCGGTCTCCGCAAGGCCGTTGCGCTTTTGGAACGCGCGCACCGCGGCTTCGGTCTTGTCCCCGAAATACCCGGTCGCCTGCGAAGCAGTCAGATAGTTCAGGCGCGACAGGCGCGATTGAATATGCTTCACATCGTCGCCCTGCGTGCCGTTTTTGAATACGAACGGCGTTCCCTCGCCGGAATCGAGCAGCGTCATCGTCGAGCGCGACAGGTTGCCGTCCGTAACGAGGCCGTTTTCCTCCTGGAAGCGGCTCACGGCGGCCTGCGTCAGCTGTCCGAACACGCCGTCCGGAAGACCGCAAAGGTAGCCCTTGTCAAACAGCAGCTGCTGAAAATGCAGCACGTCGTCGTTCTTATCCCCGAGAGCAAAGAACCAGCCGACCGAATCCTCCATGAACAGCGCCTCGAAGGTTTCGTTGTCCACGATGATATCCTCCGGCAGCTTGTTCCGCGAGCGGAACAGCCGCACGGCCTGCTCGGTCGCCTCGCCGTAGATGTCTGAGGTGTCGTCCTCCGGCAGATAGCCAAGCTCCACAAGCCGTTCCTTCACAAGCGCAACCGCTTCACCGGAGAACCCGCGTACGAGCGCGTACGGCAGAGCGTTTTCGTCAAACAGTGCGGTGAACGTCACAGGATCGCACGCGCCGGATACCTCCAGCCCGTTGCGCAGCTGAAACGCGCGGACCGCGTCGGCCGTGCCCTCGGTGTATTCCTGCGTCGGCTGCTCGAAATCGAGATAATCGAGCTCCATCAGCCGGATCGCAATATCCAAAACGATCGGCGCGGACTCATTGGCATAGAGCGTGTCGCCGTAGGCCGGGTTCTTGGTCGGTACCGGTGTCGGCTCCGGCGTCGGCGAAGGCGTCGGCTCCGGCGTCGGGATCGGCGTTCCCTCCGATACGATGGCGATATCCTCGTTGACCGCCGCAATCTCCATCGGCAGGATCGCTTCGGCAAGCGGCGGCGTGGACGGCGTTTCGGTCGGGTACTCCTTGGGATAGAACGCCGAGATCACACGCGGCCGGAACACGTACCAGCCGTACATACACGCGCCGAAGAAGGCGACCGAAAGGATCACCTCCAACACGATATGCCATGCTTTCCGCTTCGGCTGCTTTGCCATGCCCGCTCCTTTTGCTGCCGCCCGCTCGGGGCAAATTGTCGGCCTGAAAAAAGCCGCACCATAAGCATAACAAAAGGATGCAACAAAGTTGTCGCAAATTTATGAACAAACTATGAATTTCGACAAAAACCGGCCTGTTGCTTCGCCGGTTTTGCCGATTTGCGACATTTTTGCGACCGCGCCGCCTCAGACCTTTCCTTCGTCGAAGTCGATCACAACGCTGTCACGGTTCGGCGTGAGCTTGGTGAGCTTTACGCCCGCCGCCATGAACATGCGCTTGGACGCGCGGGTCATCGGCGTCTGCGCATACTTGTCGGACAAATACACGACTTCGCGGATGCCGCTTTGGATGATTGCCTTGGCGCACTCGTTGCACGGGAACAGCGCGACATAGATGCGGCACCCGGCCAGCGACGCGCCCGCGTTGTTCAGAATCGCGTTCAGCTCGGCATGGCAGACGTAGGGGTATTTGGTATCATACGGTTCGCCCTCGCGCGACCACGGAAATTCATCGTCGCTGCAGCCGATCGGAAAGCCGTTGTAGCCGACCGACATGATCTTGTTGTGATCGTTCACGATGCACGCGCCGACCTGCGTATTCGGGTCCTTGCTGCGGTAGGAGGACAGCAGCGCGATCCCCATGAAGTATTCATCCCAGGAAAGATAGTCCGTTCGTTTTTCCATTGTGTCTTCTCCTTTTCGGGACGGGCGGCAGCTTGTGCCGTGCCCGCGTCGGCCCGTTGCTTTGTTATCGCTATTTTACCATATATTTTACGGAAAGAAAAGGGGCGTTTCCGCTTTATGCATGCAAAATCACCGTCTGCCGGACGATTCCGCTTGTCGCCCAAGGCCGTTTATGCTATACTTTCTGCATGGACTGGATGAATGACCTGATACAATGGTACAAAGCGGATCATCGCGATCTGCCGTGGCGGCGCACGCGCGATCCGTATGCAATATGGCTTTCCGAGATCATGCTGCAGCAGACGCGCGTTGCGGCGGTCGTGCCGTATTATGAGCGGTTTCTTCACGAGCTGCCGACCGTGCGCGACCTTGCGGCGGTGGACGACGACCGGCTGATGAAGCTGTGGCAGGGGCTTGGGTATTATTCGCGCGCGCGAAATCTGAAGCGCGCCGCCGTCGAGATCGTCGAACGCTTCGGCGGGGCTTTGCCCGGCACCTATGCCTTGCTTTTGACGCTGCCCGGCGTCGGCGCCTACACGGCGGGCGCGATTGCGTCGATTGCGTTCGGAGAGCGCGTCCCGGCGGTGGACGGCAATGTGCTGCGCGTGACGGCGCGCCTCTGTGACGACCCCCGCAACATTCTCGATCCGCATACCAAGGACGACGTATTCGCCGCGCTGCAGGCGGATTTTCCCGACGAGCCCGGCACGTTCAATCAAGCGATGATGGAGCTCGGCGCAATGGTCTGCACGCCCAAGAGCCCGCAATGCGAGCTTTGTCCGGTTCGCACGTCGTGCCGCGCGCTGCAAAACGGCACCGTGCAGACACGCCCCGTGCGCGAGAAAAAGCAGACGCGCGCCGTCGAGCAGATGACCGTGTTCGTCCTGCGCACCAACGGCGGCTTTCTGATCCGCAAACGGCCCGATACCGGGCTTTTGGCCGGGCTGTATGAGCTGCCGCATGTTGCGGGCTGTCTGGAGCCCGACGCCGCGGCGAACGCGCTGACCGTCCTCGACGTGCGCCCGACCGGCGCGATCACGCGCTACGACCGCAAGCACGTCTTTACGCATAAGGAATGGCACATGCGCGTCTATGCTGCCGAGATCGCCCCCGCCGTGCCGGAGGGATGGCTTGTCTACGACGGCTCGCAGTCGCTGCCGACGGCGTTTGCCGTCTGTCTTGATTGACAAATCGACCGCTTTTACGCATTACACAATCCGGAGGAAATTTCCATGCAAAAGTTTATTTGGCCGCTGACAATGCTGCTGTTGATCGGGCTTGCCGCCTATACGCTGTTCCGCATGAGCAAGGCGCTCCCGCGGCGGGACAAGCCGATTCCCGGCAAGCGAAAAATCGCCTGCATCGGGGACAGCATCACCTTCGGCGCGGGCGTCGTGCAGACGCGCGACCGTGACGCATGGCCGTATATCCTCGGCCGGAGCTTGGGCGACGCGTTTCAGGTGCTGAACTACGGCATCAGCGGCGCGACGGCACAGGTGGAAAGCGAGGTCGTTTTCAAGCAGTACCACGACTTTATCGACGACGCCGTAGCCGCCGACCCGGAGCTGTACCTGTTCATGCTCGGCACGAACGACTGCAAGACCGTGAATTGGAAGCGGGATGCGTTTATCCGCGACTATAACGCGATGCTCGACCGCATCGAGGCCGGGAGTCCGAGCGCTTCCGTCGTACTGATGGCGCCGCCCGCCCTGTTTCCGTCCGGCAAGGACAACGTGATCGCGTTCGGCATGGATGCGGATGTGCTGCAAAACGAGGTCGTGCCGCTGATCAAGGCCATCGGCGAACAGCGCGGCCTTGCCGTGATCGACCTTTACACCTTCACGGACGGCCACCCGGAATGGTTCGCGGACGGTGTGCATCCGAACGACGCAGGCAACAAGGCCATTGCGGATTACTTATATGCACAGCTCGGCCCGATGAACGCGTAACGCCGCAGAAAGGGAGCTCTTATGGAAAAAACCGTCTTTTACGAGGCCGTACGGGATCGGCTGCTCCGCTATGCGAAAATCGACACGCAGTCCGATCCGAAAAGCGCGGCGATTCCGACGACCACAAAGCAGTTTGATCTGGCGCGCGTGCTGCGCGACGAATTGACCGCCATCGGTGCAAGCGACGTGTATCTGGATCCAGACAAGTGCGTCGTCTATGTCAAGCTGCCCTCCACGCTGCCGGACGGCGGCGGCAGACCCGTCGGCTTTATCGCGCACCTCGATACCGCGCCGGACGCGCCGGGCGCCAACGTGCGCCCATGGGTGCTGGAGGACTACGACGGCGGGGATATCGTGCTGAACGAAGCCGACAATATTGTAATGCGCGCAGCGGACTTTCCGAATCTGCAAAGCTATGTCGGACAGGATTTGGTGCTGACCGACGGCACTACGCTGCTCGGCGGCGACGACAAAGCGGCGATTGCCGCGATTATGACGATGGCCGAGCATTACCTGAAGCATCCCGACCTGCCGCACGGCCCCGTCTCGCTCGCATTCACGCCAGATGAGGAGGTCGGCGGGCTGGCGCGCGATCTCGATCTGAACCGCTTCGGCGCGGACGTGGCCTACACGCTCGACGGCGACTGGCTCGGCTATTATGAGGACGAAACGTTCAACGCCTCCGCCGCGCGGCTCGAAATTCGCGGGCGCAGCGTGCATACCGGCACCGCAAAAGGGATCATGGTGAACGCCGCGGATATCGCCTGCGAATTTGCCTCGATGCTGCCGCGTTTTGAAAAGCCGCAGTACACCGAAGGGCGCGAAGGGTTCTTCCACGTCACGACGATCCACGGCACATGCGAGCATGCGTTTGTCGAGCTGATCGTGCGCGACCACGATGCCGAGCGTTTTTCGCAGCGTGAAAGCTACCTTCGCACCTGCGAAGCCGCGCTTGCCGCCAAGTACGGCGCAGACGCCGTTTCGCTCTCGATCACCGAAACCTACCGCAGCATGAAGGAGGTCGTGGATCGCTATCCGTTTCTGATCGAAAACCTGACCGCCGCCATCCGCATGGCGGGGCTGACCCCGCGCTCCGTCGCGTTCCGCGGCGGCACGGACGGCTCGGCGCTGTCGCATCGCGGTCTGCCCTGCCCGAACCTGTCGGCGGGCTACGAAAACGCGCACGGCCGCTTTGAATACGTCCCGATCCGGTCGATGGAAAAGAACGTCGAAATTTTGCTGCATCTTTGCGACTTGTTTGCCGAGATGCCGTAACGCGCACCGATCCCAAAAAGAAACGGCGCCGCAGGGGCGCTATGCGGCGGCGACGCCGCCTTTTCGCTTTTGGAGGCGCCACAGCAGAGGCGCAAGGAAAGTCATCGGCTGCCGATCCTTCGGGGTAAAAGTATTGTCCGGATTTTGCCGCGCCGTCATTGTATTTTGGACGTGCTTCTGCTATACTGAAAATGTCCCGAAAACAGGCCGTTTTTCGTGCTTTGGCGTGACAGGCGGCGTCAAAGGGATGCGGCGAAAGAGGACAAACGGGGCCGTAAAGCGTCCCGCAGAAAAGAGGAAAAATATGCATACAGCTGCTCAGCGCATCCGGGAGAAGCTCTCCCTCGGCAATCGGTATTATCTCGAAGCCGCCGATCCGGCCCTGCGGCTAAAAACGGCGGAGCACGGACAGCACCCGTATGCTATCGTGGTCTGCTGCTCGGATTCGCGCGTGATCCCCGAGCAGATCTTTCACGCCGCGATTGGGGATCTGTTCGTGATCCGCGTGGCGGGAAACGTGCTGGACAACCATCAGCTCGGCAGCATCGAGTATGCGGCTGGGCATCTGCATTGCCGGCACATCCTTGTACTGGGGCATACGGGCTGCGGCGCGGTCGCGGCGGCGTTGTCCGGCGAAGGCGACGGCTTTATCC
>JAFUDD010000097.1 GCA_017459315.1 Clostridia bacterium
AGATCATCGGCTATCACGACTATAAGATTTCCCTCTCCGACAACTACGTCGCCCCGCGCAGCGAGGATTCGCTGTATCTGAATATCTGGAAGCCCGCAGGCGAGGTCAAGGATCTGCCGGTGCTCGTCTATGTGCACGGCGGCTCGCTCCAGACCGGTCAGCCGTGGTACGGCGATTACGCGGGCAAGGGGCTTGCCAAGCAGGGCATGGTCGTCGTCAATTTCAGCTACCGGCTCGGCGTGTTCGGGTTCTATGCGGATGAAGAGCTGGCGGCGGAATCCCCGAACGGCACGACCGGCAACTACGGTCTGCTTGATCAGATCAAGGCGCTGACATGGGTGCGGGACAATATCGCGGCGTTCGGCGGCGATCCGAGCTGTGTCACGATCTCCGGCGAATCGGCAGGCGCGGCGAGCGTTTCGGCGCTTTGCACGTCGCCGCTGGCGAAGGGGCTGTTCACGAACGTGATTTTGGAAAGCTCCACGGTTGCGTCGGTCGAGCCGCCGCATTCGTTCCGGCTGTTCGACGAAGCGATCCGATCCGGCAAAGAATTGAAGATGCGCTACCATGCGAAGTCCGTTGCCGACCTTCGCGCCATCGACGGTGAAACGCTTGCGGACGAAGCCTACACGCAGCACCATATCACGATCGACGGCTATGTGTTGACCGAAACGCCCTACGAATCCTATCAAAAGGGCGTCCACAACGAAGCCGCGCTGCTGCACGGTTACAACGCCGAGGAAAGCGGGCCGTTCATCCTGTTCTCCCGCGCGACCCTGAAAAACTATGAGCAGAAGGTGCGCGCGTATTTCAAGGAATACGCCGACGAGGTGTTGGCGCTGTTCCCGGCTTCGACCGACGACGAGGCCGACAAGGCGTGGGCACAGATCTACGGCGCGGTGTTCTTCAACTATCCGCATTACTGTCTGAACCGGTTGGAGAACCAGATCGGCGTTCCGGTTTACGAATACTATTTCAGCAAGAGCAACGGGCGGCTTTCGAGCTGGCACAGCGGTGAAATGATCTACGTCTACGGCAACATTCCGGACGGCTCCCCGCTGTTCGATGAAAACGACCGGGCGCTGTCCAAGCTGTTCGGGCAGTATGTGAAAAACTTCGCGGTCACGGGCGACCCGAACGACGATGGCCTGCCGATATGGGAGATTTCCGCGGACAGCCGCCGCCTCATGGGGCTCGGCGACACGGTCGGCATGATGAACGAAAAGTATCTTGCGCTGTATGACGTCTTCGACCGGATGCAGGGATGGGGCGACTGATATGCGATTCTCAGAGAAAGCAATCGTCTTGAAGGACGGACGCACGGCGCTTTTGCGCAGCCCCTTGGCGAACGACGCCGAAACGCTTTTGCAGTTTCTTTTCTGCATAGCAGCGGAAACGGATTTTACGATGCGCTATCCGGAGGAGCGGGAAAGCATGACCGTTGAAGCGGAGCGCGCGTTTTTGGAGCGCATGGCCGCGTCCGAAAACGACTGCATGATCGGCGCTTGGATCGACGGCGAGTTTGCGGGCAACTGCCATATCTCCCGCGGGAATGCGATCAAGACGCGGCACATTGCCACGCTGGCCATCGGCCTGAAGCGCGCCTATTGGGGCATCGGGCTCGGCAGGACGCTGATGCGGGAGATGGAAGCGATTGGGCGGACGCTCGGCGTCGATAAATTGGAGCTCGAATATGTCGAGGGCAACGAACGTGCCGTGCGGCTGTATACGGCCGCCGGATTTACGGAATACGGAAGGCATCCCGACGCGGTCCGGCTGAAGGACGGCACGCGGCTCGCCCTGATCGGGATGCAAAAATACGGTTTACAGGAGGCATGAAAATGGAACTGATGCAGGCAATGACGGAACGGTACTCGGTACGCGCCTTCGACGCGCGCCCGATTGAAGCGGACAAGCTGGAGCGCGTCTTAGAAGCGGGACGGCTCGCGCCCACCGCCAAGAATATACAGCCGCAGCACATCTACGTGCTGCAAAGCCCCGAGGCGCTCGAAAAGGTTCGTGCGCTCACGCGCTGTGCCTATAACGCTCCGACGGTGCTGCTGTTCGCCTATGACAAGACCGCAATGTGGACAAACCCGTTCGAAAACGAAATCACGTCCGGCGAGCAGGATATTGCCATCGTGGCGACGCATGTGATGCTGAAGGCGTTTGACGAGGGGCTCGGCACCTGCTGGGTCTGCTATATGCCGAACTCCGAAGTGCATAAGGCGTTCGATCTGCCCGAAAACGAGCACGCGGCGCTGCTGATGCCCATCGGCTACCCCGCCTCCGGCGCGGTCACATCGCCCAATCACGGCAAGCGCAAGCCGCTTGCGGAAACGGTCACAGTACTGTGATGGCATGGGAATACTCCTGCGGCGCGGTGCTGTATACGATGCAGGACGGCGAGCCGCTTTACGTTCTGGTCGATGATTCGCATTTCGGGTTTCCGAAGGGACACGTGGAGCCGCACGAAACCGAGCAGGAAACCGCGCTCCGCGAAATCTATGAAGAAACCGGCGTGCGCGCCGCCCTCGATACGTCGTTTTGCGAACGCGTCGAATACCCGCTTGTCAAAAAGCGCGGCGTGATGAAGCGCGTCACGTTCTTCCTCGCCACCTACGATCCCGCCCAATCCCCGCTTCCGCACCATGAGATCCGCGCGATCCGCATTGTTCCGTACGAAGAAGCGCATCGGCTTTTGTGGCATAAAGGCTTGCAGGCTATTCTTGAAAAGGCGCACGAACGGCTCACCGGACAAAAGCCGTCACCCGTCAACAGCTGAACCGTTTATAGGCAAAAGCCGCCCTCACGCAAGGGCGGCTGCTGTATTTTTCGTCTTATTTTTCCCCTTTATATTCGTATCCCGCTTTTTCGATGGCCGCTTTGACCGCCGTTTCGTCGAAATCGCCGGACAGCGTGACCGTCACGGCGTTCGCTTCGTGATCGGCTGCGGCGGATTCGATGAACGGCAGGGCTTCGAGTGCCTTTTTGACGGTCGCTTCACAATGCGGGCACATCATGCCCTCGACAACGAGCGTCAGCGTGGCGGGCGTATCGCACGCACAAGCGGGCGCGGCAGGCGCTTCGGGCGCGGCGGGCGCCTCCTGTATCGCGCGCTTGCGGCGCGGGTGATCGTGCGAGGCGTCGTGCAGCTTGAACAGGTTCAGCCGCAGCGCGTTCGTGACGACGCAGAAGCTCGACAGGCTCATGGCCGCCGCGCCGAACATCGGGTTCAGCTCCCACCCGAACAGCGGAATGAATACGCCTGCCGCCAGAGGGATGCCGATGATATTGTAGATGAACGCCCAGAACAGATTTTCATAGATATTTTTCAGCGTCGCCCTCGACAGCCGGATCGCGGCAGGCACGTCGGACAGACGCGAATGCATCAGCACCACATCCGCAGCGTCAATGGCGACGTCCGTTCCGGCGCCGATGGCGATGCCGATATCCGCGCGGGTCAGCGCAGGCGCGTCGTTGATGCCATCGCCGACCATCGCAACCTTGCCGTACTTTGCGAGGTCACGGATCACGGCTTCCTTGCCGTCCGGCAGGACGCCCGCGATCACCTCATCCACACCTGCTGCCTTGCCGATGGCGCGCGCGGTGCGCTCATTGTCGCCGGTCAGCATGACCACGCGAATCCCCATGTTCCGGAGGGCTTGGATCGCCGCCGGACTGTCGGCCTTCATCGTATCCGCCACCGCGATCATACCGATCAATACGCCGTCACGCGCAAACAGCAGCGGCGTCTTTCCATCGTCGGACAGCATCTCCGCCTGCCGCTTGACATTCTCCGGCACGTCGGTCTGCGTTTCCATAAAGCGGAGGCTGCCGCCGATCACGGTCCGCCCCAGCACCATTGCCGAAACGCCGTTGCCGACCAAGGCGCGAAAGCCCGCAATCCGCTCGCACAGCACGCCCTTTGCATCCGCATAGGTGTTGATCGCCTTCGCAAGCGGATGCTCGCTGCGCTGCTCCACGGAGGCGGCTAATTTCAAAAGCTCGACCTCGGACATGCCGAACGGGATCACGTCCGTCACCTGCGGTTCACCACTTGTGATCGTGCCGGTCTTGTCGAGCGCGACAACGTCAACCTTGCCCGCCTGCTCGAGCGAAACGGCGGTCTTGAACAGGATGCCGTTCTTAGCCCCGACGCCGTTGCCGACCATGATCGCAACCGGCGTAGCAAGCCCCAGTGCACACGGGCAGCTGATGACAAGCACCGAAATGCCCCTTGCGAGCGCATAGCCG
>JAFUDD010000098.1 GCA_017459315.1 Clostridia bacterium
GACATGATACGCTTTGCCGTCTTCGTTTCGCTTGAATACGAGATCTCCAGGCCTTAGATCGGCTTTGTCAATCGGTTCACATTGTCCCTTCAAACCATTTGCTGTCATATCGTGAGGAATCAGCTGATGCTCTAAAAAGAAACAGCAGCCTAGGCCTGAGCAATCGAATGCACGAAGGCGATCACCGTATCCGTCCCGCACCTGCTTTTTCCAATAGGCAATCACTCTGTCGGCGTTGCGCTTGCTCGTTTCGCGTTCACGAATCCATTTTTCCGTAATCTCATCGCCCCATTGTCCTTGCCCGCCCCAGATATAAATGCTGTGGTTCTCAACTTGCGCTTTCAGATATTCGATAAATTCTTCTATCATACAAACACCTCCTGTGTATTGTATGAATAGCTGTTCCAAAATGACAAAAGCACCCGGATGATCCGAGTGCTCTATCGCGATTAAGAGTTACTCTTCGGCAGCATAAACGCTGACAGTCTTCTTGCCCGCATGACGGGTTTCGAACTTAACGATACCGTCAACCGTAGCATACAGAGTGTCATCTTTGCCGATACCGACATTCGTGCCGGGATGGAAATGCGTTCCGCGCTGACGAACGAGGATGTTGCCCGCCAGAACCGCCTGACCGTCCGCACGCTTCGGTCCGAGACGCTTGCTTTCGCTGTCTCTGCCGTTACGGGTCGAGTCGACGCCCTTTTTATGCGCAAACAGTTGCAGATTCATCTGAAACATGATGTTAAACCTCCTTGCTCCGAAATTTGAGGGTCTTGGGATATGCAGCTTGGATGGATCGAAGACCTGTCAGCATCGTTTCAAAAACAATCGACGCACGATCTTTATCTTCCGCTACTGTATCCCGATCGAGGATGCAGATTGCGTTCCCTTCCGCAAGAGAATAACCTGCTTTCAGTTTTAACACATCGGTGATCCCTAAGATCGCTGTTTGTATGATTGCGGAAACCGCCGCACAAACAAGATCTTCTCCGTATTCACCGTGCATGGCGTGCCCCGTGATTTCGAAACCGACCGGAACCGATTTTTCACGAAGCGCCGTAACCGTAATCATAACGATTAGCCGATTGCGGTGATCTCAACCTTGGTGAACGGCTGACGATGACCACGCTTTTTACGAATGTTCTTTTTCGGCTTATACTTGAAGACGATAACCTTCTTGCCCTTGCCCTGCTCGAGAACCTTCGCTGTTGCCTTAACGCCTTCTACGACGGGCTTGCCGACCGTTACGGTCTCGCCGTCCGCTACGAGCAGAACGTCCAGAGCAACCTCTGCGCCGACTTCAGCATCCAACTTCTCGACAAGAATTTCGTCGCCGACTGCTGCCTTATACTGCTTACCACCGGTCTGAATGATTGCGTACATGAGTGCTTCCTCCTTCTTCCCAGACTCGCTCAAATACGGTGATGCGAAATTTCGCACACTTAAATACCGCTCCGAAGCGGCTTACCGATGTATTATAGCATCCGAACTTCCTTCTGTCAATCAAAAATTCCGAAAAATACACGGATTTTTCGGAATTTTCATACTTTATTCTTAACCGAGGCGCTTATAGCATAGTACCGACGAGATCGCTCATATCGTACATGCCGGCGGGCTGCTCCGCAAGATACAGTGCCGCCCGGAAAGCACCGGTTGCAAATACGCTCTTGGACTGCGCCTGATGCCGAATCGTGATGACTTCGTCTTCTCCCATGAAGCGAACTTCATGTTCGCCGACGACCGTTCCGCCGCGCAAACTATGCATGCCAACCTCACTTTTCTCCCTGCGGCGACGTTCCGAATGACGGTCGTAAACGGGATGCAGCGGCTCCGCGGGGACGCTGTTGACGGCGTCGAACAGCATCTTTGCTGTGCCGCTTGGCGCGTCGATCTTACGATTGTGATGTGTTTCGACAATCTCTACATCAAAGCCGTCTTGCAGCGTAGCTCTCGCCTGTCTGCAAAGCAGCAGCATCAGGTTGATGCCGATGGACATATTGCCGGAACGGAAAACCGGGATCGTCTGACTCGCAAGACGAATCGTTTCAATTTGCTCATCACTCAATCCGGTAGTGCAAATCACAATCGGTTTATGATGCTCCTTACAGTAAGCCAATATTTCCATGGTCGCCTGCGGAACGGAGAAATCCACCGCTACATCAAATTCCGTTGCGATATCCTTTGCGGAGGAATAAACAGGAACGCCGCAGTCTTTCGTGTTGCAATCCACACCGCAGACAATTTCGGCCTGATCGCAAAACTGCGAAAGCGTGTTGCGCATGGCACGACCCATTTGTCCGTTAATGCCGTTCAATAAAACCCGTACCATACCATCCATCCTTAAACCATCTCCGCGTCTCGCAGCGCCTTTTCCATCAGTTCGTAGTGCTCCAGAGAAGGCTGTACAAGCGGAAGGCGAACCTCCGGATCGCACAGCTTCAAAATGCCCATCATCGTTTTGATGGGGATCGGATTGACCTCGCAGAAAGCAGCCTTGACAAGCGGCAGCGAAGCCAGTTGCAATCGCCGCGCTTCGGCTATATCGCCTTCAAAGAAGCGTTCACACATCAAGTGCATCACTTCGGGAATGATATTTGCCACCGTAGAAATGACGCCTTTTCCGCCGATGGAGAGGATCGGCACAACATGGTCGTCGTTGCCGGAATAGATATCGCAATCCGGACAAAGCGCCGCAAGCGAAACGATTTGCTCGATGTTGCCGCTCGCTTCTTTGATGCCTACGACATTTTCGCAATTGTCCAGAATCTTGCGCATGGTTTGCGGCTGCAGATTCAGGCCGGTACGGGAAGGCACGTTATATGCGATGATCGGGGTGCGAACCTGTTCAGAAATCGCACAGTAATGCGCGACAAGACCATCCTGCGTCGTTTTATTGTAGTACGGTGTTACGATCAAAAGACCGTCCGCGCCGACCGCTTCCGCAAATCGGCTGCACTCAATCACTTCCTCTGTGTTGTTGCCGCCTGTTCCGACGATAACGGGGATTCGTCCGGAAACATGCTCGACAAAGAAACGTGTTGCTTCCTCACGTTCCTCCGCCGAAAGCGTGGAGGCTTCCCCAGTCGTACCGAGTGCGACGATGGCGTCGGAGCCTGCCGCAATTTGCAATTCAATAATGGTTTCCAATGCCTTATAGTCGATCTGGCCGTTATGAAACGGAGTAATCAAAGCTACGGCAGAGCCTGTAAAAATGCTCATAAATGTATGCCTCCCTCGACAAGAACCTATTGGAAATACCCATTCCTCTACGGGTAATCATATAATATCATGAACGTCGAACCTTGTCAATTGCAGACGCATTGCCAGGCGGAAAAACCCTGCTGTATGAGGCTTTTTTCTCTTTTCAGATATGATGGCTGACCTATTGCAGCAGCTTTTGCAGACTTGTATATTCCCTGCCGTAGAAGGCAAGGTTGAGGGAAAGCGAAAGCAGTTTTGCCGCATCCTTCACCAATAGATCAATGTCCTTTGGCGTGACGCTGTACCCGCTTCCGCGTTGTTTAAGACTGCCATAATCGTTTTGCAAGACATCCATTCCAATCACGAGCGGCATGCCGAGCGCAATGACCGGAACGCCGACCGTTTGTCGATTCAAGGTGGTTTGAAAATTTCCGATCCCGGCGCCGGGAGAAATGCCGGTATCGTTCATTTGAATAACGGTTCCGATATGCTCCGGCTTGTTCGCTGCCAAAGAGTCCACGATCACAACCGCAGCAGGCCGAATCTTTTCACAAAGCGCCGTAACAACCTCTATCGTTTCCATGCCGGTTACACCGAGTACACCGGTGCAAAAC
>JAFUDD010000099.1 GCA_017459315.1 Clostridia bacterium
GACGGCACCAAGCAGGTGACGCCGGACGCGTTCTGCGCGGATTCCGTCAAGGTCGCGGCGCTGTCGGTGCGGAAGATGCCCAACTCGTTCTTCGATGAGGAGATTCCATTCCGCGTCACGCCGTATATGGTACTGGAGGACGGAACGAAGGTGGAGGGCCGAGCGGTACAGTTTATGACCTGCTATGACGAAAAAGGCGTTCCCGCGATCAAGCCATTTGTTCCGACGAATCAAGGAGATTGAAAGAGGTGTTTGAAATGAAGAAGCAGACATACGAAAAGCCGGTGACAGAGATCGTTTGGCTGGAGGGAGAGGATGTTATCACGGCATCCGGAGATCATATAACAGACGATGCAATTTGGGAAACCCCAAAGCCGTAAAACAACAAAAATGAACAGAACACAAATCCGCATTCTGCTGTTGCTCATCGCCGTTGCCGTCGTCTGCGCCGTCGTCTTCTGCACGGTTTGGTTGCTGCGCGGCGCCTGTCAAACGCAGCCCGAGGCAGCGTTGCAGCCGGAGCCAACGCAGGCAGCCCCGCAAAGCGACACGCCGACAGTGACCGCCGCGGCTGTCGTGATCGAGCTTCCCGCTTCGGAAGCGCCTGCGACACCGTCGGCAAGCGATATCGCAACGGAAAACATGGCGACCGAAACGCCGATGCCTACCGCCGCGCCAAAGGAACCGACGCCCGCGCCGACGGACGCGGCCCCGCCTGCACAGGGGACGAGCGCACCGAAACGGCCGACAGTCACACCCGAAAGCGCAACGCCCGCGCCGACGCCGACCGCCGTGCCGCCCGCAGCGGAGGAAACGGAACAACCGAGTTTCTCGCCGGATGTTGCGCCGACGGCGACACCGACCCCGACAGAGCAGTCCTCGGCCGTGCCGACCCCGACCACAACCCCGCAGCCGACCCCGTCGGACGAGGCATCGCCCACACCGGCAGCCACGCCTGCAGACGATGAAGGATGGGGCGACGTTTTCTGGCCGTAAGGCGAATGGATTACAGCAACCGCCGCCGGCGCGGACTGTGACAGAAGTGAACATACCAAGCATACATAAGCTGTCAAGGAACCCGCAAGGGCTTCTTGGCAGCTTTTTGTATCGGAGAATGGAAAAGACAACGGAAACAATATAGGAAAAGATATAAAGACGGCAACTCCTCAAAAAGTTTACATTTCCCACGGAGAAGTGTTTTCAGGAAATCCGTCAACAAAAATGTGTGCTGCTGCAGCTCAATCCGTTTGGAGAGAGGACAGTTTTGGAAAATGCGGTGATACGCCGTAAAGAAAGCGCGCATGGTGTTTTCTATGTCGCACGGCGACGGGAATGCCGATATATGGCAGAATTCTCGGAAAAACAGAGGCTTTTTCGGATAAACAGAGCGACAACTAACGGAACTTGAAAAGACAACCGGGAGGAAGAAACCGAGGAAGGCAAAGTTGCCGTGCCGAGAAACGCGAATCAGGACACTTTTACCGAAAGAAAAGAGAGCGGATCGGGAGAAAAGACGCAGGTGGGGAGAAAGGAAACGGGACAGGGAAGAGCCTCCGAATTTGCCGCAATTGATGGGTGACAAAGCGGCAATTTAGGTGTATAATGCCATACGTAATAATGTAGTCCTATACCCTTTTGGTTTTGTGCGCTCTTTTTTGGGCGGAGGGACGGCGGAAAGGAGCCTGCGGATGGAGACGAACGCGTTTCATCACGTGCCGATCATGGTGCGCGAGGTGCTGTCTCTGCTCGCGCCGGAGCGCGGCGGCGTGTTCGTAGACGGTACGCTCGGCGGCGGCGGACATGCGGAAGCGGTTCTAAATGCGCTGCCGGAGGACGGGCGGCTTTTCGGCATCGACCGCGACGACGAAGCCCTTGCCGCGGCGGGCGCGAGGCTTGCACCGTTCGGGGAACGATTCACCGCAATCAAAGGAAACTTTTTTGAGATGAAGCCGCTGCTTGCGGCAAAGGGCGTCGAGCGTGTCGATGGCATCCTGCTTGATCTCGGCGTTTCGTCACATCAACTGGACAAGGCCGAGCGCGGGTTTTCGTATAAGGCCGAAGCGCCGCTCGATATGCGCATGGATCAAACCGCGCCGCTCGACGCGTACACGGTCGTGAATACGTGGCCGAAGGACGAGCTGGTGCATATCTTTTATGAATACGGCGAGGAACGCTTTTCGCAGCGCATTGCGGAGCGGATCGTTTCCGAGCGGCAACGGCACGCGATCGAAACGACGACCGAGCTGGCGGCGCTTGTGAAGGATGCGATCCCAGCCAAGTTCCGCAACGAGCCGCAGCATCCGGCGCGGCGTGTGTTTCAGGCAATCCGCATTGCGGTCAACGGCGAGCTGGACGGGCTTTCGGACGCGATCGACAGCGCGGCAAGCCTCTTAAACCCCGGCGGGCGGCTTGCGATCCTCACGTTCCATTCGCTCGAGGATCGCATTGTAAAAAACGCGTTCCGGCGGATGGAGAATCCTTGCACCTGCCCGAAATCCGCGCCGGTCTGCATCTGCGGCAAAAAGCCGACTGCGCGCGTGCTCACGCGGCACCCGCTGACGGCGGACGAAACCGAGCAAACGGAAAACACGCGGTCCACCTGCGCCAAGCTTCGGGCGATCGAAAAGCTCTGAGCATATCGGCGGCGGCCGCAGAATAGGATGGGGAAGAAGGACCCCCTTGGAATTTCCTTCCTAATGAATAAGCCTCACGGCGGAAAGGAGCAGCATGGAGCGTCCATACGGCAGCGAAAAAACCAAAATGACCGCGTCGGGCATGCGGCTGTATCGCCCGACACAGCCGACCTCGTCCAAGGAAGTGAAACGAAACCGTCGCCGCGCCGCGCGGGAAGCGCGTATGCAGTCCGAGCTGCGCTTTTCCACGCTGTCCAAGGTGATGATTCTCGTCTCGGTGTTCCTTGTGGCGCTGACGGCGCTCCTGTCGCTGTTCGGCGCGGCGGAATACGCGCAGATCTCGACGGACATTGCGACGATTGACGCGGATATCGAATCGTATCAGCAGATGATTTCGCAGGTCAAGAAAACGCAGAGCTCGATGAACGACTATGCCTCGATCACCGATGCGTGCCTCGATCGCGGAATGCAGATGATCTGGGAGCCGGGAAACACACAGTAACCAACGGGACAAAAACGGCACAGCACAGGACAAATTTTCAGAAAGGACGGCGGCATGGCAAAGCGGACGATTTGGGAATCCATTCGCGGGTTCCTGACGGGACAAACGAACGGCAATACGGCTGCGGCGGCGAAAGGCAAACTGGCGTTTGCACTTGCGGCGGCGATGCTGGCTTTTTTGATGCTCGTGATCCAGCTTTTTTCCGTGTCCGTCTTAAAAGGCAAGGAGTGGACTGAAAAGGCCATGCGCCAATGGTCGCGCACGACCTATATCAAGGCCGACCGCGGGCAGATCACGGACCGTGACGGCACCGTGCTCGCCTCGTCCTATACGACGTATCAGGTCTGCGTCAATCCGCAGAACATTCAGGTGGACGACCGCGAGCGTATCGCAAACATTCTGTCCACCTATCTCGACATGGACTATGACGCGGTTTTGGCCAAGATGAGCAAAACGCGCATCAAGCGCGGCACCGAAAACGATGAAAACCCGGAACGGATTCTGCTGTCGCAGGTCAAGATCAAGGATCAGGTCGATAAGGAAGTCATTTCACAGCTGAACGCTATGCAGCTCGGCACCGGTGTGAGCTACTATGCCGACGTAAAGCGCGACTATCCCGAAAGCGGCTACTATGCACAGCTTTTGGGCTTTACGAACGTGGACGGCGACGGGCAGACCGGCATCGAGCTGACCTACAATAAATATCTGGCGGGCTCGGACGGCTACATCAAGACCGATACCGACCGTGACAACAATCCCGTCCCCGGCGGCGAGGAGGAATACATCCTGCCCGTTTCCGGCGGCAACGTAACGCTGACGACAAATACCGGCTTGCAGGCGATCCTCGAAAACGCGCTGCAGGAGGCCTGCACGGTCAACAACGCCGCCACCGCTTACGGCATTTTGATGAGCCCCAGGACCGGCGAGATCTATGCCGAGGGCAGTTACCCGACGTTCGATTCCTCGGCGCCGCCGCGCTCCGACGCGAAGCTGCTGCTGGAGCTGTCGAAAAACCGCATCGTGACCGATACCTATGAGCCCGGCTCGACGTTCAAGGTCATTACGTTGGCGTCGGCGCTCGATACCGGCGCGGTCACGGTCAACACGACGTTCAATTGCAAGGGCAGCCTGCTTGTCAAGGGCGAGCGGATCAAGTGTTGGCGCTCGGCCGGTCACGGCACGCAATCCTTGGGCGACGCGGTCGCCAATTCGTGCAACCCGGCGTTCATGTCGATGGCGCTGCGCATGGGCTTGGACACCTTCTACGGGAAAATTTATGAGTTCGGATTCAACGATGTGACCGGCAGCGGCATCATGGGCGAGACGAGCGGCACGGTCACGCATAAAAAATACGTGCGCGACGCCGACCTTGCGCGCATCGGCTTCGGCCAAAGCATTTCGTGTACCGGCATGCAGCTGGCGACCGCGTTCACCGCGGCGATCAACGGCGGCGAGCTGATCAAGCCGTATATCGTGGCGGAAATCACCGACAACGACGGCAATGTGCTGCTGAAGAACGAACGCACCGTTGTGCGGCGCGTGGTTTCCGGCGAGACGAGCGCCATCGTGCGCGAGCTCCTGCGGGGTGTCGTCGAAAACGGCAGCGGCAAGAACGCGCAGGTTTACGGATACACGGTCGGCGGCAAAACCGGCACGTCGCAAAAATACAACGAGGACGGCACGGTGTCCAATACGCGCCTGATCGCCTCGTTCATCGGCTTCGCGCCGGTATCCGATCCGCAGTTCGTCTGTCTGATCGTCGTTGACGAGCCGCAGGTGCCGTCGGTGTACGGCAGTACCGTCGCCGCGCCGTTTGTGCAGCAGGTGCTGGCTTCGTCGCTGTCGCTGATGGGCGTTGCGCCGGACGCCGTGAATACCTCGGCTACAGTGCCGAACGTGACCGGCATGACCGTCGAGGAGGCCGTGCAGGCGCTCCGGGAAAGCGGCCTGACCGCCACGTATATTGAAACGGAGGCGCAGTCGGTCGTGACCGCGCAGGTGCCGCGCAGCAACGTGACGGTCGTGCGCGGCAGCAACGTGATTCTGTACTCAAACGGCTACAGCTTCTTCAACTACGACACCGAGGAAGCGGCGGAGACCGTCGAGGTGCCCGACGTGGTCGGCAACGGGCAGCAGAACGACCGCATCATGGCGCGGGATAAGCTCGAAAAGGTCGGCCTTGTCATGGATTATGACGCGACGCATTGCATCGGCTTTGCCGTTTCGCAATCCTACGCGCCCGGCACGACCGTTCCGGTCGGAACCGTCGTACATGTGGAATTTGCGCCCAAGGAATGAACCCTGATTTTGTATCCACAGGAAGGAAAAAGACTCCGTATGAAAGTATCTGAAATCGCAAAAGAGCTGAACGCGGCCTATATCGGCGGCGACGCAGAGATCACCTCCGTTACCTACGATTCCCGCCGCGTCACGGAGGGCTGTCTCTTTTGCTGCCTGGTCGGACTCGTTTCCGACGGACATACCTTTGCGGCACAGGCGGCGGACAAGGGTGCGGCGGCGCTGCTGGTGCAGAGACGGCTGCCGATCGAGCTGCCGCAGATCATCGTGCCCGACGGCCGCAAGGCTATGGCGCTTGCGGCGGCTTGCATTTACGGCCACCCGGAGCGCGAAATGATGATGCTCGGCGTGACCGGCACGAACGGCAAGACGAGCACAACCTATATGGTCAAGGCCATTGCCGAGCATGCGGGCTTAAAGGTCGGGCTGATCGGCACGATCCAGAACATGATCGGCAATGAGGTCATCGAGACCGGCCGCACGACGCCCGAAAGCGCGGACCTGTTCGCGCTGCTGCGCCGCATGGCGGACGAGGGCACCGATCTGTGTGTGATGGAGGTTTCGAGCCATGCGCTTGTGCAGGATCGCGTCTACGGCATCCCGTACCGCGTGGCGATGTTCACAAACCTTACGCAGGATCATCTCGACTATCATAAGACGTTCGACAATTATCTGAACGCGAAAAAGCTGCTGTTCTCGCAATGTGAGATCGCGGTGATCAACCACGACGATCCGCATGCCGAGCGCATCATGGAGGGGCTCGAATGTCCGATTTATACCATCGGCATCCATACGCCCGCGAGCTTCAACGCGTCGAATATCGACATTAAGACCTCCGGCGTGCGCTTCCTTTTGCGGACGCCGAAGGGCGAAAGCATGGTGAACCTGAAGATCTCCGGCCTGTTCTCGATCTACAATGCGATGGGCGCGGCGGCGATGATGCAGCTTTGCGGCTTTTCGATGAAGGACATCGTCGGCGGACTGGAGCAGCTGGACGGCGTGGCGGGACGGCTGCAGGCCGTGGACACCGGCGACAAGCCGTATACCGTCTACGTCGATTACGCGCACACGCCCGACGCGCTCGAAAATGTGCTTTCGACCGTGCGCGGCTTTGCCAAGGCGCGTGTGGTGGCGCTGTTCGGCTGCGGCGGCGACCGCGACCGCGCCAAACGCCCGCTGATGGGCGAGATCGCGGGGCGGCATGCGGATTACGTGATCGTCACAAGCGACAATCCGCGCTCCGAAAGCCCGGAATCCATCGTCAAAACGATCGAGGACGGCGTGAAAAAGACGGGAGCCCCGTATACGGTGATCGTGAACCGAAAAGAAGCGATTGCCTACGCGCTGGACAATCTGCAGCCCGACGATATTCTTGTCATTGCGGGCAAGGGACATGAGAATTACCAGGAGATCAAGGGCGTCAAGTATCACTTTGACGACAAAGAGGTAGTGGAGGAGCTCCTGCGGGGATAATGCGCCTGCGGGATGAGGGGCATGTACGGAGTTATTTTACATTCGCTGTCGGCGCTGCTGACAGCCTTTGCGCTGGCGGCGGTGCTCGCGCCGGTATCCATTCCGATGCTGCGTTCGCTGAAGGAGCCAAAGGCGGAGAAGGCGGGCGGGCTGCCAACGATGGGCGGCATGATCCTGTTCGGCGCGGCGCTGATCGGCTCGCTGCTGTGGGCGCGGGACAGCTATGCATTTCTGCTCCCCGCGCTGCTGCTGACCGCCCTGATGGGCATGGTCGGTTTTGCGGACGATCTTTTACAGGCGCGCATCGGTAGCGGGCTTGTGCTGTGGCAGAAGCTGACGCTGCAGGGCGTGATCGCGCTCGGTTTTGCGGTGCTGTTTTATCTGATGGAAAACGTCGGGCCTGCCGTATGGCTCGACTGGGGCACGCTCGGCTTTTTCTACGTACCGCTGGCGGCGGCGTTCATCGTCGGAACCGTCAATGCGGTGCGGCTGACCGAGGAGGTCAACGGCCTGCCTTTGGCGGCGGGCGGCACGGGCGCGCTGCTGTGGTGCGCGCTGCTCTGCA
>JAFUDD010000100.1 GCA_017459315.1 Clostridia bacterium
GACGGATGATTCCGGTACAGCGGATGAATAGACGCGGTATGCCGCCCGTGCATCGGTTGTCACAACCATATCCGCACCGCATTGCAGCGCCGCCCGCACAGCATCCTCGGCGGCAAGCGGCGGCTGCAGCAGAACGGCGATCCAGTGCAGCTGCAAGTCGGCGGCTTCATCTGCGGTGATCTGCTGCACGGCAACAGCGGTTGCGCCCGCCCTCCAGACTTCCTGTGAAGTCGATTCGGTCACGCGGTCTGTTATCAGCACCTTGCCGACGCCGACAGCCGAAACGGACCGCAAAATCTCCGCTGTTTCGGCCGCCACAAGAAAGTCCATCGTGCGTGAAGCTTTGGTAAAGGCCTGCAGCGATTCCGCCGCCGATGCGCTCGGAAGCTCGAACACGGGAATGATCGTGCCGTAGCACTTGGCGAACACCTCATGCAGCGGCACTTCCTTCTCCTGCAGGCAAATCGCATTCCCGGCGTCATTCAGGATAAACCATGCGCCTTGCGGCGTCGGCACCGAGGCAAGCGCTTCAAACTGCGCCACGTTTTCTACCTTCTGTATCACCGTCGGCGGGCAACTATAGGCGGTTTCCGGCTCATAGACCGTCCGAATGCGATCCGGTTCGGCAAGCATGGGCACTTCGGGCGCTGTGCTTTCATCTGAAGCTGTCCCGGTAGCAGCAGAGGGCGTGCTTTCCGTCTTAACAGCCGTCTGACAGCCGCACAGAAGGATCACGCACAGTAAGATGCGAAGCACGCTGCAGCATATGTGCTTCCAGTTCCGTTTCGAGTCCATAAACGTCGATATCCTTCGTCTTTTCCTTTATTGGATATGCTCGATCCAAAAGGCAACCGCCTCGTCGAGCCAGCCCTCCGCCGCCGTACCGGGCGCGAGACCGAGGCCGTGCCGTCCGCCGGTGAAGTACCGGGTGATATGCGGCACGTTGTTTGCCTCCAGCACCGCATCCATGCGATCAACCTGCGGCTTTAAACCGTCCTCCTCAAAGATCCACATATAGGTCGGCGGGAACGTGCTGTCTACCTGCTGATCGACGGACAGGCTTTCGATCAGCGCCGCGTCCGCATCTGCGGGCAGCAGCACCGAATCTGTGCGAATATCGAGGCTGATGAGTGGATAGCACAGGATCGCGGCGGCGGGCTTTGTCTTGCCGTACTTGGCATAGCCGACCTCCGGCGTGGACCAGCAGCCGACAAGATGCGCGCCGGCCGAGGAACCGATCACCGCATAGTTGTCCATCGAAACCCGCCAATATTCGCTGTTCTCGGCGATAATATCGAGCGCCAGATTCACATCGTCGAGCGGCGTCGGATGCGTCATCTTGATCGAGTATTGCAGGATGATCGCATTGTAACCCAGTTCTTTGATCCGCGCCGCATAGGCATAGCCCTCGTTGCCGTAGGCTGAACAGGCTTCATACCCGCCGCCGGGGCAGACGAGCACGAACGGTTTGTTTTCGCCCACAAGCACCGGCGTCAGCGAAACCTGGCTTTTATTTTCGTTAATCCGGATCTGATAGGTCTTGTATTCCTCTGTTTCATAGCTGCTCGGCAGCGTGTAGATCGGATAGCTTGCTTCGCATTCCGCATACGTGACCGTAACCGCTTTCTCCCCAGCCGGAACAAACGGAGGCTTTTGATACGCACAATCCTCCGCGGGAACCGGCGCGCGGCTGCCGTC
>JAFUDD010000101.1 GCA_017459315.1 Clostridia bacterium
ATGCCCTGGATGATCTCCATGTTGTTGACGTTGAAGGCGCCGATGGCATAGCCGCCGTTATAAGCCTTCTTGAACATTTCGGTACTGGTTACAATGGCCATAGATAACTCCTTTACCCATTAAACTTTGACAATATTATAAACGTTCTCCGGAAGAATTGCAATACCGACTTTTTCGGGGTATAATACTTTCCGTGAGGTGTGTCCAAGAAAGGAGCCTTTATGCAGCCTAAAATGTTATCTCTGATCGTTCCGGTCTATTATGAAGAAGAAGTTTTGCCCGCTTCCTATGCCCGCATGGACGGCGTGATGCGCTCTATCGGCCTGCCGTATGAGATCATCTACGTCAACGACGGCAGCCGCGACGGAACGATGAAAATACTGCGCGACCTTGCCAAGGCGCATCCGGAGGTCAAGGTCTATTCGTTCTCGCGCAACTTCGGGCATCAGCTCGCCGTGACCTGCGGCATGGATCACGCCAAGGGCGACGCGCTGATCATCATCGACGTCGATCTGCAGGATCCGCCAGAGCTGATCCCCAAGATGGTCGAGATGTGGCAGGACGGTGCGGACATCGTCTACGGCAAGCGCACCCGGCGCAAGGGCGAAACGCTGTTCAAAAAGCTGACCGCCGCGGCCTACTACCGCGTGCTGTCCTCCATGAGCGCCTACCCGATCCCGCTCGATACCGGCGACTTCCGCCTGCTCGACCGCAAGGTAGCCGACGTGTTCCTAAAGATGCGCGAATCCGCGCGGTTCCTGCGCGGCATGTCCGCATGGATGGGCTTTGAAGCCGTGCCGATTGAATACGTGCGCGAGGAGCGCGCCGCGGGCAAGACGAAATATTCGCTCAAAAAGATGCTCTCGCTCGCCGCGGACGGGATTTTGAACTTTTCCGCGACGCCGCTGGAGCTGCCGCTGTATTTCGGCGTGCTGCTCGGCATTCTTGGCGTATTCGGCCTGATCGCCATGATCGCCTGCACCGCGGCGCTCGGCAGCGCGTGCCCGCAATGGCTGTGGCTTGCGGTCGGGTTCACGCTTGTGCTCGCCGTATTGTTCGGGTTCCAAGGCATACAGGGGTTCTATCTCGGCCGCATGTACGACGAGCTGAAGGACAGGCCGCTGTATATCGTTGCGGAAACGCTGAACACGGAGGATGCGAAGTAATATCGTTCGCCGGCCTGCTTCGCTTTGCAGTGCGCTGTTTCCTTGCCGAACCCTGCCTGTCGCAAAGAATTTGCATGGTTTTGCAAAGAAAACTCTTGCAGTTTGACGCAATTCATTGTAGAATAAATTGACTAAATATGAAGGAGGCATTTTGCCATGTCTATTAAAGTTGCCATTAACGGTTTCGGTCGCATCGGTCGTCTGGCGTTCCGTCAGATGTTCGGCGCAGAGGGCTATGAGGTTGTTGCCATCAACGATCTGACCAGCCCCGCGATGCTTGCCCACCTGCTCAAGTATGATACCGCTCAGAAGGGTTATTGCGGCGTCATCGGCGAGAACAAGCACACCGTTGCTTCCAAGGAACCCGTTTTTGAAGAAGACGGCAAGACCGTGAAGGTCCCCGGCTCCATCACCGTCGACGGTAAGGAAATCACCATCTATGCCGAGCCGAAGGCCCAGAACCTGCCCTGGGGCGAGCTGGGTGTTGACGTTGTGCTCGAGTGCACCGGTTTCTACACCAGCAAGGCCAAGTCGCAGGCGCACATCGACGCAGGCGCCAAGAAGGTCGTTATCTCCGCTCCCGCCGGCAACGATCTGCCCACCATCGTTTACAACGTGAACAACAACGTGCTGAAGCCCGAAGATACCATCATCTCCGCCGCTTCCTGCACCACCAACTGCCTGGCTCCCATGACCAAGGCTCTGAATGAC